>CAYZND010000078.1:0-11915 GCA_964479495.1 uncultured Mesoterricola sp. | reverse complement strand
GTCCATCTGATAGCCAGCCTCCACCAGCTTCTGGGCCGCCTGGTCCTGGGCCGCGGCCTGGACTATGGATTCCGGCCCGCGATCCTGGCGCAGGAGCTGGCCTTTCAGCCTTCCCTCCAGTCCGAGCCCACCGAGTTCGCCGCAGCCCTTCGCGAGGAGAACGCCTGGGCTGCCTGGACCACCGGGGCCCGGGTCTGCGAGATGAAGCTGTTCAGCGTCGGGGTCTGCAGCCGTGTGGCCGTTCCGCCGCTGCCCCGTTCCCTTCCGGCGCGCCGGGTGGAGCTGCCGGTCTTCAAGTGCGCTTCCAGGGCCTGTCGGGAGCCGATTCCCATGCCAGGTCAGAGAAGCCTGTCCCCTCGCCTGGTGCCTCCCCGTGTCCGCCGGGACCTGGACGCGGTACTGGGGCTTCCCATCGCCATCTCCGGGGAGGACTTCCTGAAGCTTCCCCGGGCTCTGAACATGCGTTTCACGTTCCAGCTGGTGAAAGCCACCGGGGAGAACATCCGCAACCTGGACGTGCTGGGGGTCTATCCGGTCCCCGTGAAAGGCGTCGCGGCCCTGAGACACGATCCCAGGACAGGCCGTATCCTGGTGAACCTGACCCAGGAGGCGGTGGGAGCCGCCCGTGGCCGGTTCATCCTGGCCCGCCGGAAGGATGATCACAGCTTCGTCAGCTGTTTCGTGGAGGAGTGATGACCGTAACGCCCCAGCCTCCCCAGGATTCCTGGCCCGAGGATCCGGACGCGCCCGATCCCACGGTTCCGCTCCACTCCTGGGGCGACATGGAGACTGCGCTGCGCAAGCGGCGTCCCGAAGACAGCCGTCCCCAGCCCAGCGAATGGGCCCTGGTGGTCTATGCGGGGGCCAACCTCGGCCGCGTCTTCCCGCTCCAGCCCGGCGAGAACATTGTGGGCCGCTCACCCCAGGTGGGCATCGCCTTACTGGATGAGGAGGTCAGCCGCGTCCATTCCTGTGTGCGCATGGACGTAGCAGGACCCGGCATGACTCGGATCTACCTGGAGGACCTGGAGTCCACGAATGGCACCTTCCTCAATGGTTCCCCCCTGACGGCTCCGCACCTGCTCTCGGCGGGGGACCGCATCGCCATCGGCAGCCATGTGCTGAAGCTCGTGGCAATGGATTCCCTGGAGCGGGCCTTCCACGAGACGCTCCTGGACCAGAGCACCAAGGATCCCCTGACAGGACTCGGCAACCGGGGAGCCACACTCACCGAGCTGCAGAGCCGCTTCGACCTCAGCCGCCGCCACGATCGGCCCATCAGCGTGGTCATGTGCGACCTGGACCACTTCAAGCAGGTCAACGACCAATATGGCCACGGGGCAGGGGACATCGTGCTGGCAGGCTTCGGGGAGCGGGTCCGCCAGAGCCTGCGCGGCTCGGATCTCGCCGGCCGCATCGGTGGGGAGGAGTTCGTGCTGGTGCTGCCGGAGACGGATCTCGAGGGGGCCGAGCTGCTGGCCGAACGCCTGCGGATCAGCCTCAGCGAGACGCCGCATCCCCTTCCTTCCGGCCCTCTCCATGTGACGTGCAGCCTGGGCGTGGCTCAGCGCGCCGCCGACGACCGGGACGCGGGCAGCCTGCTGGGGCGTGCCGACGAGGCGCTCTATGCCGCGAAGCGGCAGGGGCGCAACCGCGTGGTGGTGGCAAGATCCCCCCGTTGATGGGCTCTTCATCCTGCTACTCTGAGGGGGAAATCCTTTCATTTCGCGCCAACCTCCCCCCATGCATCCCTTGCGCCCTGACGAACTGTCGGAACCGGACCAGACGACCCAGTACACGTCCATGCCCAGCATCCGCTTCGGGCACGGGGACGAAGAGTGGGCCCTCATCCGCTACGTGGGGGATCCCATCGGCGAGGTCATTCCCCTCCGCGCGCCTGGGCTTACCATCGGGCGCTCTTCGGAGAATGATGTCAGCCTGCCGGAGGCCGAGGTGAGCCGCCATCACGCGCAGCTGGGCCTGTCCCGGGTGGGCGATGCGGGCTACATGGTCCAGATCACGGACTTGGCCTCCACCAACGGCTCCTTCGTCAATGGCCGGCGGATCGAGAAGCCTCAGGTGCCCATCGCCCTGCAGAATGGCGATGTGGTGCGCGTGGGCGCCCACGCCTTCAAGCTGAAGCGGCTGGACGAGCTGGAGCGCCACTACCACGAGGCCATGATGGTCCAGACGAGCCTGGACCCGCTCACCGGCGTCAGCAACCGATCCTCGGTGCTCAGCTTCCTGGAGAAGCACGCGGACCTGGCCCGCCGCTACCGCCGTCCGCTGTCCCTCATCCTGGCGGACCTGGACCACTTCAAGGATGTCAACGATCGCTTCGGCCACGCCACCGGGGATGTGACGCTGAAAGCCTTCGGCTCCCTGACCCTGAACCGGCTGCGCACCAGTGACCTGGTGGGGCGCATCGGCGGAGAGGAGTTCCTGATCGTGCTTCCGGAAACGCATGCGCCCGAAGCCGTGAGCGTGGCCGAGGACCTGCGCAAGGCCCTCGCGGCCGAGGTGCTCACCCCCTTCGGTGGAGGCGATCCCTTCCACGTCACCTGCTGTTTCGGGGTGGCCCAGCTTCAGAACCGCGACACCAACGGCGGATCCCTGCTGGCCCGCACGGACGTGGCGCTCTACCGCGCCAAGGCCCTGGGACGCAACCGCGTGGAGTGCGACAGCTGATGCTCCTCCCCCGGATGGTCGGCGGCGCCCGCGTCATGGAGAAGCTCGGCGAAGGGGGCATGGCCATCGTCCACCGTGCCCAGGATCCCTTCCGACCGGAGCGGATGCTGGCCGTGAAGTTCCTCCGGCCGGAAGCGGGCTCGGATGCGGACCTGGTGCGCCGGTTCCTCCGGGAAGGGGAGGTGCTGAAGCGGCTGCGCCATCCCCACCTGGTGGAGGTCTACGACTTCGGGAAAGCCGGTAGCACCGCTTTCCTCCTGATGGAGCTGCTGCCCGGAGGCAGCGTCAAGGCCTGCCGGGGCGAAGCGCCCGCCCAGATCCTGCGGCGCTTCATCCCCGTGGCCGATGCGCTGGGGGTAGCCCACGAGGCTGGCGTCATCCACCGGGATCTCAAGCCCTCCAACCTCCTCTTTGCCGCGGACGGGCGACTCAAGGTCACGGATTTTGGCGTGTGCCTGTGGGAAGGCGGGGAAGGCACGCGCGTGACCAAGTCCCAGATGGTGGTGGGCACGGTGGGCTACATGGCGCCCGAACAGCACGGGGATCCGCGTCGGGTGGATGCCCGCTGCGATGTCTATGCGCTGGGGGCGATCCTCTATGAGTTCACCACGGGCCAGCCCTACAGCCAGGTCCAGCTGCCCCCTGCCTCCGTTCGCCCGGGCTTCCCGCCCGGTCTTGCCGGGATCCTCATGCGCGCGCTGGCCGCGGACCCAGCCCGCCGCATTCCGACCATGGCTGCCATGAACAGCGAGCTGTCGGCTTGGCTCGACACGGCGGCGGCGGCGGGGTGGGGCGAGGAGCCCTTGCCTGGGTTCAGGGCACAGGATCTGGATCAGCCCACCGTGAGCCGCGCGAAATTACCGGAGGAGGACGATCCCCTCCTGAGACTGGGCCCCTACCTCGATGCTCTGAGGACCGGCGGCGTCGGTTCCCGGAGGGCCGCGGCCGAACGCCTCATGGCAACGGTGAAGCCCGCCGACGAGGCATTCCTCCTGGAGCAGCTGGCTGCTGCCCCCGAGGGAGCCCGCTTCGCCCTGGTACAGGCGCTGGGGCAGGTTGGCACCGAGGCTTCCCTGGAGGCCGTCCTGGGGCTCCTGCAGGACCCCTTCGCCCGGGGGGAAGCTGCCGAGGCGGCCAGCCTTATCGGTCTCCGTACCGGGGCATCGGTGCTGTCGCGATTGCAGGAACCGGGCCTGGGGTCGACGTGGCGCTGGGCGGCCCGGGCGCGGCTGGACGATGCCACGTGGGCTGAAGCGCTGGTTCGGGAATGGGATGGACTGTCCATGCCGCAGCGCCTTCAGGCACTGGAGGCTGCGCGGCTCCTGCCGGAAGTTCGGCGGAAAGCCCTGAAGGAGGCCACGGCCAAGGCGGTGAGCCAGGGCGGAAACCTGCGCCAGGCGTGGGACGAGCTCTGATCAGTTCGTCGCCGAGAAGGCCCCCACGTTGAAGGCGGGGAACCGGTCCATCAGGTGGCGGACATCGGGGATGTTCTCCACCTGATGGAACCCGGCCGATCGCAGCAGGCGCATCCAGATCTCCGGCGTGAGGAAGCCGTGGGCGGGACGCAGTTCCGTATCGGTCAGGACCTCCGTGAAGCTGGCCATGAACTGGAAGAAGAACTCCAGGTAGATGGGCTTTGCGAGATCGGGCTTCAGGCATTCCCCGAGGATCAGCTGTCCTCCGGGGGCGAGGTGCGCCTTCAGCCTCGACAGGGCTGCCGGAAGGTCCTTGGCGACATGGAGGACGTTGATCCCCACGATGGCATCGTAGGTGACACCCTCCAGACCCTGGGCATCCAGCGCGCGGTTGAGGTCCAGGCTGCTGAACGAGAAGGGGATTCCCGGAGCCGTGTCCCGCAGGCCGCGCTGGGCCCGGCGCAGGAAGGTCGGGGCGATGTCCGTGAATCGGTAGTCGGAAATCTGCGCCAGCTCTTCGACGGGAAGCGTCGCCAGCAGCTGCGCGAAGGAGCCGGCGCCACCGCCCAGCTCGAGCACCCGGAAACCGGGGCGGAGCATCCGGCGCAGGGCCGCGAGGGCAAACACGTTGTTGGAGCGGTAGAGGATGTTCTCGTTGCGGAAGTAGTCCAGCCAGAGGGGGAACACGGCCAGGTCGAAGAGGCAGGCGTCGCCGCTCTTGCCCTCCATGAAGTAGGGCCTCACGTGGCTCCGCACGGCGTCCAGGAGATCCAGGTTGTGCAGGTGGCCCGGTGCCTCCTGCTCGGCGATCTCCCGCAGCTCCAAGAGGTCCAGGGACGGAGTTCCCTCCAGGAAGTATCGGCCGCCCCGCTGCGTGAGCAGGTCCTTCTCCACGAGGAACCGCAGCATCCAGTCGGCGGGGACGGTGGAGGGGGGCCGGAATCCTTGGAGCAGTTCCTCGAGGGTGGCCCCGGCACGCAGCCGGTCCTCCCAGCCCAGGTCCAGGGCGAGGCCCAGGGTCGTGCGGACCGTGTAGACATCGGAAACGGCATGGAGCACCACGAAGGGCCGCGAGAAGAGCCCCTCGATGCGGCAGTCCTCGGGAAGCTCCCGGCTCAGGTCCGCCAGGGAGGAGACCTCCTCGTAGCAGCGGGCCAGGAGGTCCGGGATCATTCCATCATTTCGCTGATGCTGCGCCCACCGTGGATGCGCAGGATGGCGTCGCCGAACATGGCGGCGGTGGAGAGGATCTTGAGGTTGGGCAGGCCCGCGCGCTTCTCGGGACCGATGGGGATGGTATCCGTGACCACCAGCTCGTCGAGCTCCGCGGTCTGGAGGGTCTCGATGCACTTGCCGGAAAAGACGGGGTGGGTGACGCCCACGCGGACCTTGTCGGCACCGAAGTTCTTGAGGATCCGGGCGGCTTCCCGGATGGAGCCGCCAGTGGCGATCTCATCGTCGAAGATGATGCAGTCCTTGTCCTTCACCTCGCCGATGAGGGCCACGCTCTGGGCCTTCTCGGTGTCGTCGAAGCGGCGCTTGTCGATGATGGCCATGGGCAGGCCCAGGCGCTTGGCGAAGTGGCCTGCCACCTTGGCGGCGCCGGCATCCGTGGCCACCACCACGGACTTGGTGATGTCGGAGGCCCGGAAGTAGTTGACGAGGATCGGCGTGGCGAAGAGCTGGTCGGCGGGAGTGCGGAAGAACCCCAGGATCTGGGGTGCGTGCAGGGTCATGGTGAGCACACGGTCGGCACCGGCGGTCTGCAGGAGGTCGGCCACCAGACGGGCCGTGATGGAGATGCGCGCCTCGTCCTTCTTGTCGCTGCGGGCGTAGGGGTAGTACGGCAACACGGCCGTGATCCGTCCCGCGGACGCGTACTTCAGCGCGTCGATGAGGATCAGCAGCTCCAGCAGGTTGTCGCTGACGGGAGGACAGCTGGTCTGGATGACGAAGACGTCGGCCTCGCGGACATTCTCGTCGATCTTCACCTTGATGTTCTCGTTGGAGAACCGCGTGGATCGCACCTTGCCGAGCGACAGGCCCATGTGATTCGCAATGCCCGCCGCGAGCTCGGGATGACTGGAGCCCGAAATGACCTTCATCTCACCAAACATGTTTTCCCCGTTTCAAGCAGTGTAACGGGGCGGCCGCTTAATGGGGAGCGCTCCCGTGCGGAGGCATGTGGGTTGGTCATGGACTATGAAAATGCCGATACTTGTCAATGTCAAACCATCAGGTGGCGCTGTGGGTGGGGCTGACACCCGATGTGGTTCATGGCCCGAGGATGCGTCCCCGGAGGGCTTTGCGGGGAAGGGGACCCCAGGTCCGGCTGTCTTCGCTCTCCCGTCGGTTGTCCCCAAGGACCAGGTAGCCGGAACCCGCTTCGAGGACCACCTCGCCGAAGTCGTACCGCTCCAGGTAGGGCTCGGAGAGCCTCTGGCCGTTCAGGAACAGGACGCCATCCCGCTGCTCCAGTCGATCGCCGGGCAACCCGATGATGCGCTTGATGATGGGGCCCTGAGGACCCTCCAGCAGCCAGACTTCGCTTCGCTCAGGTTGCCCGATCCACCAGGACCGCAGGCTCAGCCTCAAGGCCCCGTCAGCCAGAAGGGGTTCCATGCTGCGGCCGTGGACCCGCACGGGATGGATGAAGGCCAGGGGTGACAGTGCCACCATCAACGCGGCGAGCGGGATCCAGGGCTTCATTCAGTCTGCACGGATCACGATCTTCCGGCCGCAGCCATCGACCAAGGCCACTTCCACCAGGCGGGCCGGGCTTGGTACGCAAGGGGCCAGTTCCTTGAGCAGGTTGAGGGCCAGCTCCGCAGGTCCCGGAATGCCGGCTTCGGAAAGCAGGCGCCCGTTCAGCGGGGTCAGTCGGGCGTCCAGCGCCGCCTCCAGCGCCCTGAAGTCCATGACCACATCGCAGGCATCGAGACCTTTCCGCTGCGTTACGACCTGAACCCGGTAGTCGTGGCCTTCCCAGGCGCCGTCGGGCAGGCGGAACACCACCGACAGCGGGCGTTCCACGGCGGCCTGGAAGGTGAGTTCGGTCTTGGGGGTCGGCATAGCATCCCTCGGTTCCTGAGTGCTCCAGTGTGAGTCAAGGTCCCCCGGGAACGGAGCGGAAATGGGACGTCCTCTGACGGAGAGCTTCGGCAAAGGGCTGGCGGCCACGCTACACTTGACGATTCGTACGTTCCTGGAGAGGCCCATGCACGATGTTTCGACCCAGTCCGCCCGTCCGGACGTCGACCGCGAAGAGCTGGAGTTCGATGTCCTGTTCGTGGGTGGAGGGCCCAGCAACCTGACAGCGCTCTGGCGCCTGCTGGACTTGATCGAGGCCCGCAAGCTGGAGGGTCTGACCATCGGTCTCATCGAGAAGGGCGACGAGATCGGTGACCATGCCTTTTCGGGTGCCGTGCTGGATCCCATCGCCCTCAAGGAGCTGTGCCCGGACTACCTCCAACGGGGCTTCCCGTCCGAGGGGGAGGTGCGTGAGGAGGAGGTTTGGCTCCTCACGAGCGAGCGCGGCGGTTTCAAGTTCCCCTTCACCCCCCCCTACTTCCGGAATCATGGGCATCCCGTGGTTTCCCTCTCCAGGATGGTCCGCTGGATGGCCTCCGAGATCGAGAAGCGGGAGATCCCAGGCGTGGACGTCATGCTGCTGCCTGGCTTTTCAGGCATCCAGGTGCTCTGGGAAGATGGCCCGGAAGGCGGTCGACGGGTCATCGGGGTCCAGACGGCTGACAAGGGCGTGAACGCCGATGGCACGAAACGCTCGAATTTCGAGCCCGGCAATCGGCTCAAGGCCAAGGTGACCGTCTTCGGGGAAGGTCCCCGCGGCAACCTGGGCCGGGACCTGGAGGAAGGCCTGGGGCTCCAGAAGGATGCTTTGAACCCCCAGGTCTACGAGATGGGGGTGAAGGAGGTCTGGGAGGTGCCGGAGGGACAGGTGCCCGAAGGCTTCGTCCTCCATTCCACCGGCTGGCCCCTGGCGAGCGGTGAATCGGGTGGGTCCTTCGTGTATGGCCTCTCCGGGAACCGTGTGGCCGTGGGCTACGTCATCAGCCTGGATACGGCCGATCCCTTCGCGGATGCGCATCTGGTGCTCCAGAAGTTCAAGACCCATGCACGCATCGCACGGCTCCTGAAGGGTGGGAAGCTCCTGCAATACGGCGGGAAGGCCCTGGCCATCGGAGGATGGCACTCCATGCCCCGGCTGGCCTTCGATGGCGGGCTGCTGGTGGGTGATGCCGCCCAGATGGTCAATGCCGCCCGGCTCAAGGGCATTCATCTGGGCATGAAGGGCGGCCTCTGCGCGGCCGAGGCCATCGTGGACGCCCTGGTGGCCGATGACATCAGCGAGACCAGTCTCCAGGCGTATGCACGGTCATTCCTCGATTCCTGGGCGGGCCGGGAGCTGAGGGAGACCCGGAATTTCCACCGGATCGTGGCCCATGGGCTCACGCCCTGGGCCGGTCTCCAGCTTGGCGTGGGACTCCTGGCCAAGGGCTGGGTGCCGGGAGACCCCCTGGCATCCCCGGCGGACGCGGCGGGTACCGAGACCGTGGAGCGCTTCTACGGGAAGGCGGGGCTCAAAGCCAGCCAGGTGGAACCGGGGCTCAAGTTCGACGGGGAGAAGCTCATCTCCAAGCTCGACGATGTCTATCAGTCCGGGGTCATGCACGACGAGCACCAGCCTTGCCACCTGAAGATCGTGAAAGGCGATGCGGTGTGCGTCGCCTGCTGGGAAGCCAAGGGTTCTCCCTGCACGGTGTTCTGTCCGGCCCAGGTGTACGAGATGCATCCGGACGAGCAGGGGCGGGTCCACAAGGTGGAGATCGCCTTCTCCAACTGCGTTCACTGCAAGACCTGCGACATCAAGTGCCCTGAACAGAACGTCGTCTGGACGCCACCCGAGGGCAGTGGTGGACCTAAGTACACCCTCTGCTAAACGGGAGAGATCATGCCCCTCGATCCGAGACTCCTTGCCATCCTGCGCTGCCCCGCCGAACACGGCGGCCAGGCGTGCCACGGGGAACTGGAGGAACGCCCCGAAGGGCTGGCCTGTCGGGTCTGTGGCCTGGTCTATCCCATCGAGGACGGGATTCCGGTGATGCTGCAGGAAGCGGCCAAGCCAGCCTGTGAAAGGATGGATCCATGAGACTGGACAGGACCCAGGCGGAGGCCCTCCTCTCCCGCATCCAGGGCCTCAAGGTGGTGGTGCTCGGGGACCTCATGCTCGACGAGTACCTCTTCGGCGAGGTGAACCGCATCTCGCCGGAAGCCCCCGTACCCATCGTGCGCGTGATCCGGGAGCGCTCGGTACTGGGAGGAGCCGCCAACGTCGCCGCCAACCTCAAGGCCATCGGTGCAGATCCTGTGGTCATCGGGACCCTCCAGAACGATGTGGCCGGGGAGCGTCTGCTTCACTTGTTCGCGGGTCTCGGCGTCCACTCCGGGGGGATCGTCCTGGATTCCAAGCGGCCCACCATCATCAAGACCCGGGTCATCGGCCAGCAGCAGCAGATGCTCCGCATCGACCGCGAGGAACCCGGCGACCTGCACGAGGAAGCCGTGGAGGGGCTCCGTGCCAGCCTCGCGAAAGCCCTGGAGGGGGCCCATGCGCTCATCGTTTCGGACTACGCCAAAGGCGTGGTGGGTCCGTCGGTCATGGAAACCGTGAGGGACCTCTGCCTGGTCCAGGGCATTCCCTGGATCGTGGATCCCAAGCCTTCGCACCGGGAGCTCTACCACGGAGCCACCCTCATGACTCCGAACACGAAGGAGCTTTCCGAGCTCTCCGGCCAACCCAGCAAGACCGATGCGGACGTGGCACGGGCCGGTCGCCAGCTGGCCGGGGACCTTGGCCTTGCGGGCCTCCTGGTCACGCGCAGTGAAAAGGGCATGGCCCTCTTTGCGCCCGACGCCGTCCACAAGGAGCCCTGGTTCATCCCCACGGAAGCCCGGGAAGTCTTCGATGTCAGCGGTGCGGGCGACACGGTCATCGCGGTCTTCAGCGCCGCCGTGGCCGCGGAGGGGGACTGGAAGGATGCCGCGATGCTCGCCAACGCCGCCGCAGGAATCGTCGTGGCCAAGGTGGGCACGGCCACGGCCACACCGTCGGAGATCCTCGCCAACTATCAGGCCCAGGAAGCGCTCTGAACCAGATGTTGCGAGGGGATGACATGGAATCCGTGACCTTGGCCGCCCCTAGTGGATCCCTGCAGGAGCCCCTGCGGCTCGCGGACATTCTACCTGTGGCGGTGGGCGTCAAGCGGGCCATCTACCAGCACCCGGGTGATCCAGGTCTGCTGGTCAAGGTGCTGCACCCCGCCTTCGTGAAGAAGCGTTTCGGGCCCACGGGTTCCTTCCACAACCGTCACCGCCGCTGCCTGCATTACAACTACTTCCTGCGGGAGATGCGCGAATACCTGGTCGCTTGCTCCCGGTCCCCCCAGAGCCTTTCGTTCCTGCCGGAGCTGGTCGGACTGGTCCACACGGACCTGGGGCTGGGGCTTGTGGTGAAGAAGGTTTGCGGACCTCACGGGGGGCTCGCGCCGACCATCGGGGCTTTGGCGGCGGCCGGAACCCTTGATCCGCGACGACGGGCACTCTTGGATCAGCTTCAGGAGGCGGTGGTGTCCAGTGCCGTGGTCATCGACGACCTGCATCCCGGCAACATCGTCCTCACCTGTGACGCATCGGGCCTCGAGCGCTTCGTGCTCATCGACGGCCTGGGCAGCTCCACGGCCATCCCCCTGAAGGCCCTCGCCCGCCTGTTCAACGAGTGGAGCAAGCGAAGGGAGTTCCAGAAGCTACGTGCGATGCTGGCCTACTCGGACAGTTCCACGGACAGGAAGAAATAGGCGCCGAGGGGAAGGCGTTCCGTGACCTTCGAGAAATTCAGGTCGAAGGTCTCGGTCTTTCCGGGGCCGATGTTTCCGACCTTCGCGCCGCCGCTGGCCACGCCCAGGAGCCGGTTCTCGCTGTCGAAGACGGCCACCGCGAATCCGGGGACCCGCGGGTGTTTGGAGGTGTTCGTGACTTCCACCTGTGCCCGGGCCCCGAAGTCGGCACCCTTGAGAGGCCACGTCGTGGCCTGTCGTCGGTTGAAGAAGATGGTGGTCAACTTGAGGCCATCGACATCGTAGTTGACCGGCAGCAGGGTATCCCACTTGTAGTCGAAACGCTGGCTGTGGAAGCTCAGCGGCTTGAGGTTCTGCCCCGTGCCCACGGCGGCGGCCGGTTGGGGCGGCATGGGAGCGGTTGTGGGGGGCGCGGGCGTTTGAAGGGCCAGAATGAGCGGCAGGGCAAGAAAAGACGGCATGTCAACCTCGGTTGAAGAGGCCACCGAAGAGGCTCTTCTTGATCGGAGCGGTCTCGTTGGGTGGCGGCAGTATGACCGCCTGGGCTTGCTGGGCGGCAGGAGCCTGGGCCCGTCGGACCCGTTCGAAGATGGGCCTCAGGGCGGGCACCTTCCCGGCTTCGATCCAGTTCTCGCTGAACTGCCGGGCCACCATGTGGAAATCCTGTACCCGGCCCTGTTCGATCCAGGAAGTGATCTGGTCCATGGAAACGTTGCTGTAGACCTCTTGCCCGACCTGCAGCTTGAGCAGGCTCGCTTCGGGTTCGGGAGCGGCCGGCGTCTGGACCACGGGCGCGGCGGTTTGTGGCACGGGGGCGGTCAGAGGGGTGGGAGCCGGCGCGGAGGGCAGGGGCTTTGGGATGCTGGCAGGCGCCGGAAGGGAGGCCGCCTTCATGGCGGACATGATCTCGTCGTGCGTCAGCTTCATGGTGCTGGCC
>CAYZND010000077.1:0-11979 GCA_964479495.1 uncultured Mesoterricola sp. | reverse complement strand
AGGGCCTGCTGACCGGCTTGGGCCCAGTCAGGGCGGGCCGGGACGCCAGTGCCCTGGACTGGCTGGCGGATCTCCTGGGTGCGCAGCTCGGCCTCCTGGGAGCCTCGTGGCCGTTCCTGCGGGGCGGGCGCCTAGCCGAGTTCGGCTGGTGGCAGGGGCTCCCGGAGCGCCCCGACCCGACCCGGCCCCTCCTCATCGTGGCCGATCCCCACTGGGGCGAGGAACTGACGGGCCTTCGCGAGATGACCCGCAAGCATCCCGAGGCGGACTGGCTCTTCCTGGGGGACATCTTCGATGTCTGGGTGGGCCTGCCGGGCCTGGAGACGGAACCCCAGCGGTCCTTCCTGTGGTGGGTGCAGGATCGGCGGGTAGCCAAGCGGTGGATCGGCCTCTGGACGGGGAACCGGGACTACTTCATGGACCGTTTCGCCTCCCAGTTCGACCTGGTGGGTGAAGGAGTGGGTGGCAGCCTTCCGGGCGAGGGCCTGTGCTTCGAGCATGGCGATCTGGTGAACGGGGCGGATCGCGCCTTTCGACTCTGGAACCTCATCTCCCGCAGCGCCTCCGTCTGGTTGCTGGTGGCCCTCCTGCCGCCCACCCTGGCCCAGCGCCTGGCCCGGTACCTCGAGCGATCCCTCAGGACCACGAACAAGGCCTACCGGCTGGCCTTTCCCCGCGAGGCCTTCCTGCGGGCGGCCCAGGAAGTTCCCGATCAGATCTTCCTCACGGGACACTTCCACACACACCAGGAGGAGGGCAATGGGGTCGCCCTGCCCTGGGCCCACGACGGGGCCTTCGTGCTCTGGGAACAGGGAAGGCTGTCATTTCTTCCCGCACCCCAACGATCCGATGCAACCTTTTTCCCAGCCCGGCATCCATAATGGTGCGGGAGGTGACCATGAAGACCTGGAAACTGCTGCCCCTGTCCCTCGGGTTCCTGCTCACGGCCTGCGCCACCTACCGCGTGCGCTTCGACTACGATACGCGGGCCGAGTTCTCGACCTACAAGACGTTCAACTGGTATGCCGCCAGCCCCTTGGCCAAGGACAAGGGCGTTGCGGTGGACAACCCCATCATGGACCGCCGGGTGGCTGCCGCCGTGGAGCAGGAGCTCGTCAACAAGGGCTTCAGGCGCGAGGCTGCTGCGGATCCCGATTTTCTGGTGACCTACTACCCCATCTGGCAGGAGAAAACTTACCAGACGGCCACGCATCTGGGCTGGGGTTCCTGGGGCTTCCGGCCCCACTTCGGCATCGGCATCGGCACCACCGTGGCTCGGGAACAGCGGTACAAGGAGGGCACCATCGTCCTGGAGATCGTGGACTTCAAGACCAACCAGATGGTCTGGCAGGCGGCCGCCGAAGGGGCCCTGACGGAGCTGAGGAACCCCGAGGACGCCGACCAGGTGGTGAACGGGGCGGTGAAGAAGCTCCTGGAGAAGTTCCCGCCGACCAAGCCTTGACGAACGATCCCTCCCTGGGAGCCCGGTTGTGACCAATCGTTCGTAACAGCCATTGTTTTTCTGTCTTCTAAGACACGGAACCGACTTCCACAAGGAGCAACCCGTGGCCCAGATCACCCTGAAAGGCAACCCCATCCACACCTCCGGCGACCTGCCCAAGGTCGGCAACGCGACCCCGGCTTTCACCCTGGTGAAGACGGATCTGGGTGAAGCCACGTTGAAGGACTATGTCGGCCGCCGGGTCGTCCTGAACATCTTCCCCAGCCTGGACACCCCTACTTGCGCTACCAGCGTGCGCAAGTTCAACGCGTTGGCGAGCGCCAAGGCCGATACAACCGTGCTCTGCGTGTCTGCGGACCTGCCCTTCGCGGCCAAGCGGTTCTGCTCCACGGAAGGGCTGGAGAATGTGGTGCCGGCATCCTCCTTCCGCAATGCCGAGTTCGGCACGGCCTACGGCGTCACCATCGTGGACGGCCCCCTGAAGGGGCTCCTGGCCCGCGCCATCGTCGTGGTGGATGGCACCGGGAAGGTGCTCCACACGGAGCTGGTGCCCGAGATCGCCAACGAGCCCAACTACGACGTCGCCCTGGCGGTCCTCAAGTAGACGGCCTCCCCATCAGATGCGCCGGAGCTTCCGCAGCTCCGGCGCTTTCCATGCCGTCACGCCCACCACGCCCAGGGTCATCAGGCCGCCGAAGACCACGCTGGGGATGAGCCCCAGGACGCGGGCGGCCAGGCCGGATTCGAAGGCGCCGATCTCGTTGCTGCTCGTGATGAAGAAGGAGCTCACGGCGGAGACCCGCCCCATCAGGTGTTCCGGGGTGCGCAGCTGCAGCAGGGTCTGGCGGAGCACCACACTCACGTTGTCCAGGGCGCCGCTCACCGCCAGCAGGAGGAGCGACAGCACGAAGTGCGTGGAGAAGGCGAAGGCGATCCAGCACAGGCCGAAGAAGGCCACGCTGAGGAGCAGCGAGCGGCCGGCCTGACGCATGGCCGGCCGATGGGCCAACACGAAGGCCATGAGGATGGACCCCACGGCGGGCGCGGCCCGCAGGATGCCCAGACCCTGGGGTCCCACTTTCAGGACATCCGCAGCGAAGATCGGCAGCAGGGCGGGAGCACCCCCGAAGAGGACCGCGAAGAGATCCAGGGACATGGCGCCCAGCAGCACCTGAATCTTCCAGACGAAGCTCAGCCCCTCCTCGAGACTCTTGAACATGCCGCCTTGGGGTGTGGTGGTGCGCGGGTGGGGCTTGAGCCAAGCCATGGCGCCGATGGACAGCGCGAGGAGGGCCACCTCCACCCCGTAGGCCGTCTTGGCGCCACCGAAGGCGAAGAGCAGGCCTCCGGCGGCGGGACCCAGCACCATGGCGGAGTGGAAGGTGGAGCTGTTCCAGGTGGCGGCGTTGGGCAGGCACTCCCGGGGCACCAACTCCGTGCGCAGGGCGTGGGAGGCGGGACGGCTGAAGGCGCGGCCCACGCCGAGTCCCGCCTGGATGAGGTAGAAGGGCCAGGCGGACGAGGGGGTGTCGCCCACATTGAGGAGGAAGAGCGCGATACCGCCGGCCAGCAGGATGGTCATGGCCAGCAAGGACAGCGTTCGCCGGTCCATGCGGTCCGCGGCGTAGCCGCCCACCAGGGTGAGGGCCAGGCAGGGGATGGCCTCGGCCAGGCCCACCAGACCAAGGCTCAGGGCGCTGTGGGTGATGGCGTACACCTGCCAGCCGATGACCACGGACTGGATGAGGGTCGCCACGGACATGGCCCAGGTGGCAAAGAGGTACCACCGGTATTCCGGGAAGCGCAGGGCCTGGTAAGGATCATGGGGTACTAGTTCACTCATATCTCAGCGCATCGATCACATCCAGTTTGGCCGCCTTCAGGGCGGGAAGGAAACCGGCGGTGATGCCGACGACGGCGCTGAAGCCCATGCCCAGGGCCACGGCCCAAGGTTCCGTGACGGCGGGCAGCGGAGTGAACGTGGCCAGGATCCAGACCGTGAGCATGGCCAGGGCCACGCCTAGGAGGCCTCCCATGAGCGCCAGCACCACGGCTTCCACCAGGAACTGCCAGAGCACGCTGCGGCGGGTCGCGCCCAGCGCACGCCGGATGCCGATCTCCCGTGTGCGCTCCGTGACGCTCACCAGCATGATGTTGGAGATGCCGATGCCGCCCACGATGAGCGAGATCCCCGCGGCCATGGCCAGGAACAGGGTGAGGACTTTGCTCTGTTCGGCGCTGGCCTCGATCCAGTCGTTCTGCTTGCGGATGCTGAAGTCGTTCTCGTCGTCGGGTGCCAGCTTGTGCCTCTGACGCAATAGCGCAGTGATCTCCGCATCCGCAATGTCGGCTTTGCCTTCCAGCGAGCTGGCGATGATCCTGCTGATACGGCTACGGCCCATGACTTTGCGCATGATCGTCGTGTAGGGCGCGTGCAGCGTGTCGTCCTGGTCGCCCATGGGGCCGCCGCCCTTGCGCTCCAGGATGCCGATGACCTCGAAGGGGAGCTTGCCCACGCGGATGGTCTGGCCGATGGGGTCCTCGCCGCCCGGGAAGAGGTTCTCCTGCACGGTCTTGCCGATGACGCAGACCTTGGCCTGGCTGCGCACCTCCTGTTCGTTGAAGTAGCGCCCCCGCTCCAGGTTCCAGGACTTGATGGTGAGATAATCCGGGCTCACACCGGTCACATCCCCGCACAGCCAGTTCTGGTTGCCGAAGACCAGGGGACGGCTTGTGCGCATGTGGGGCGTGGCTGCTGCCACGGAGCTACGCAGCTCACGCTGGATGGCGAAGGCATCCTCGTCGGTCAGGTTCTCCACGCCCCCCAAGCCCACAGGTCCACCGCCACCGTGGGTCTGGGAGCTGGGGAAGATCATGATCATGTTGGTTCCCATGCTCTCGATGATTTCCTTGGAGGCCTTCTGGGAGCCGCTGCCGATGCCGATCATCGCGATCACTGAACCTACGCCGATGATGATGCCCAGCATCGTCAGGAAGGCGCGGGTCTTGTTCCGTGTGATTGCGAATAGGGCCAGTTTGAGGAACTCCAGGAAGGCCATATCTCACCTCGGAGCGACGGGCATGACGGCAAGGATCGGCCTCTCGCCTACCGTCCAAGGGAATGCCGAGCAAAGGGCTGACTTGGGGAACTCCGGGGAAGTCATGGCGCCTCCTAGGGACGTCCGCCAGGGGGCCTCAGGCGTGTGGTGCCGTTGTTCGAGGCTTTGGCCTCCTCGACGCCGGTAAGTATCTGCAAGCCTTCCGTGATGTTTTCGCCGGACACTTCCGTGAACCTGCCATCGGTGATACCTACCTGGACAGGAAGGGCCACGGGCTTCTTGTCCTTCAGGACCCACACTCGATCATCCCGGCGAGATACCGTGCCTTTGGCCGTGGAAGGTCGGGGACCGCCCTGATTACCGCCCTGGTTGCCGCTCTGTGCGCTCCTGGTCTCGGGCTTCTCCTGGCTGGGCATGAAGGCCAGGGGATTGAAGCGCAGCGAGGCGCTGGGCGCCCGGAGGATGCCATCTTTCGACTTGGTCAAAATGGAGACGTTCGCCGTCATGCCGGGACGCAGCTTTAAGTCCGGGTTGTCTACCTCGATCTGCACGTTGTAGGTGACGACGTTCTGGGATACCACGGGTTCCAGCCGCACCTGGCTCACGGTTCCTCGGAACTGCTCCTCAGGGAAGGAGTCCACCGTGAACTGACCCATCTGCCCCGGCTGCACCTGCCCGATGTCGGCCTCGTCGATGGCGGCCAGCATCTTCATCTTGGTGAGGTCCTGGGCGATGACGAAGAGGGTGGGGGTGTTGAAGGAGGCCGCCACGGTCTGGCCGATGTCCACGGCGCGGCTCACCACCACGCCGCTGACGGGTGCCTTGATGGTGCAGTAGCTCAGGTTGGCCTTGGCCTTCGCGAGGGCGGCGCGGGCGGACATCAGGTCCCCCTCTGTCCTCTGCGCCGTGACCTGCGAGGCTTCGAGATCCTGGTCGGGGATGAGCTTCTGCTCGTGGAGGCGCTGGGCCCGGACGTACTGCCGCTTGGCATCCCCCCAAGCCGTCTCCGCCTTGGCCACGGAAGCCTGGGCATCCATCACCGCAGCCTGGAAGAGGGTCGGATCGATCTGGGCGATGGCCTGCCCCTTGGTGACCTTGGAGTTGTAGTCCACAAACAGGTCGGCGATGGTGCCGCTCACCTGGGTGCCCACGTTGACCTGCACCAGGGCGGACAGGGTCCCGGTGGCGCTGATGCGCTGGCGGAGATCGCCCCGCTCGATGGGGGCCATGCGCCACTTCACTTCATCGCTGCCGCGCCTCAGGGTATAGAATCCCGCGGCCCCCGCCAGCCCCAGCCCGGCGGCGATCAGAATCCAAGAGCGGCGCTTCATTCCCACCTCACGGGGCACATCCTCACTATGAGGCTACAGACCTGCGGCGATGGCGGAAAAGTGAGCCCAGGCTCACTTCTGCAGGAGGTGGTACTCATCGAGGTAGTGGCTGATCCGGCGGATGGTCTCGTCATCCACCCGCTGGCTGAACATGAGGTAGCGGTACTCCCCCGGGGGCATGTCGGGAAGGGTGATGAGCCTGAGATCACGCGGCGGCACGCCCGACTGGGCGAGGGTCGCCTCGGCCTCCTCGGGGGCGATGAACATGTAGTCGGCCCGGCGCGCACCGATCATCCGGATCATGCTGAGGTTCTCAACGGTCACCCGCATGACCTTCGGCTCCAGCTTCGCGATCCACTCGTCCAGGAACCGTCCGTACGAGTAGCCCGCCTTGGCCAGCAGCGTGATGCGGCGGTCTCCCAGGAGATCGGCCACCGACGCGGCCGCCGCCACCTTCGCGTTGTCCACGCGCGCCAGGACGGCGATCTGCCGGTCCCGGTAGAGGTGGTTCGAGAACTTGGCGAAGCGCTCCCGCTCCGGGTTGCGGTACCAGCCAAGAGCCGCGAGCGGCTCCTTGTTCTCCTGCAGCATGAAGAGCTGGCGCGCCGAGGGGATCTCCACCCACTGGTAGGGCACGCCGGCCTTCCGCAGCGCGTAAACCGCGGCGTCCGCCGTCAGCCCCGTGACCTCCTGGCCGCGGGCGGCCATGTAGGGCTGGCGCTCGTTGTAGAGGATCTTCAGGGGTTCCTCACCGTGGACCGCGCCCACCCCCGCCGCCAGGAAGGCGAGGAGGGTCAGGGTCCTTCGGATGATTCCGGCCATCCTTGTCCCATGCTACCGGAGCACGTCCAGCCAGTCTTTGATGGCCCGGGCCGCGAAGCCGTTCACGAGGAAGGTCTGGGTAAAGCCGCAGACGATCACCAGGGCTCCGCAGACGAGCACGGTGGCGCCCGCGAGGGGAGCCTCGATGTCGGGCTGCTCGGCGGCTTCGCGCTCGATGCTGGTCTTGGGTTTCTCCAGCCACAGGGCGATGGGAATGCGCAGGTAGTAGTACACGCTGACGAGGCTCGCCAGCACGCCCAGGATGACCAGACCCACATGGCCGGTCTGCACCAGCTCCTTGAAGATCATGTACTTCCCGTAGAAGCCCGCCGTAGGCGGGATCCCGGCGAGGCTGAAGAGGCAGAGGGTGGCCGCCAGGCTCAGGGCCGGTCGCTTCCAGCCCAGGCCCCGCAGGTGATCGAAGGTCACGCGGTCCCCCACCAGGCCGAAGGAGGTGAGGATGCCGAAGGCGCCGAGGTTCATGGCCAGGTAGGCCACCAGGTAGAAGAGCACGCCGGTGAAGGCCTGGCTGGTGCCCGCCACGAAGGCCAGGAGCAGGTAGCCCGCATGGCTGATGCTGGAGTAGGCCAGCATGCGCTTGATGTTGGTCTGGACCAGGGCCGTGAGGTTGCCGGCGATCATGGTGAGGGCGGCCACCAGGGCGATGGCGGCGCGCACCTTGATCCCCAGCAGGCTCTCGGTACCGGCCAGGATTCCGGGGAAGATGCGGAGGAGGGCGATGATGGCGACGCCCTTGGTGGCCACCGACATGAAGGCGGCGATGGGGTGGGGTGCCCCTTCGTAGGCATCCGGGGTCCACTGGTGGAAGGGCACGGCGCTGACCTTGAACAGGAAGCCCAGGAGCAGCAGGGCGGCGCCCACCAGGGCCAGGGGATCCAGCTCCTTGGCGATGCCGAGGGTGAAGGCCATCTCGCGAACATCCAAGGTACCCGTGACGCCGTAGAGCAGCACAGCGCCCATGAGGAAGCCGCTGGAGGCCACGGCGCCCGTGAGGAAGTACTTCATGCCGCCTTCCAGGGCCTCGGACCGGGTTCGGACCGTGGCCGTGAGGGCGTAGAGCGGGATGGAAAAGAGCTCCAGCCCGATGAACAGCAGCATCAGGTGCGTGGTGGAGGCGAAGAGCATCATCCCCGATACGGAAGCCATGAGCAGGGCGAGGCTCTCGCCCTTCACCCAGCCCTCCTGATGGAGGTGGTCCCAGAGCTGCAGCACGGTCATGGCCGCGGCGATGAGGACGAAGATCGCGGCGAACTGAGCCAGGCGGTCCATGCGGAGCTGGGTGTAGACCGGCTGGTGGCCCGTGGCCCACAGCTGGGTGACGTAGAAGAAGCTGCCCAGGAGGGCCAGCATGGCCGTCAGGAAGATGAGGACCCGGCTCCACTTCTGGGTCCGGGGATCCGGGTCCAGACCCATGATCGGGATCAAGGCCGCGGCGGTGGCGGGGAACAGGAAAGGCCAGAGGGCGGCGAAGTTGAGCGTGAGGATCACTTGCCCACCTCCTTCGCGAGCTGAATGTTCATGCGCGGCGCGGGGGCCTGGGCCTCCTTCAGGAGCCGCTCGACGGGCGCCTGGGAGTGGGAGAGGAAAGTCGGGGAATGCAGGCCCATCCAGAAGATCATCACCACGATGGGCACCAGCACCGCGATCTCCCGTGCATTGAGGTCGTCGTGGAGGTGGGCCGTGCCGCTGTCCTCGTCGGCGTTGACGGGACCCCAGAACACACGCTTCACCATCCAGAGCAGGTAGACCGCGCCGAGCACCACGCCGAGGGTGGCCAGGATCGCCAGGGGACGGCCCCAGCCGAAGCCCGCCACGAAGGTGCCGTTCAGGATCAGGAACTCACCCACGAAGCCGTTGGTGGGGGGCAGGCCGATGCTGCTCAGGGTCACGATCAGGAAGAAGGTCGTGTAGATGGGCATCTTCGCGGCCACGCCGCCGAAGTCGCCGATCATGCGCGTGTGCGCCCGGTCATAGAGCATGCCCACCATGAGGAAGAGGGCGCCCGTGGAGATGCCGTGGTTCAGCATCTGGAGCATGGCGCCCTGGGTGCCGATGGCGGTCATGCTGGCGAGACCCAGCATCACGAAGCCCATGTGGCTCACGCTGGAGTAGGCCACCAGCTTCTTGATGTCCCACTGCACCATGGCCACCAGCGCGCCATAGATGATGGCGATGACCGAGAGGATGGCCAGGGGCTGGGCGTAGTGCAGGAACGAGCCCGGGAACATGGGCAGGGCGAAGCGGATGAAGCCGTACGTGCCCAGCTTCAGCAGCACGCCCGCAAGGATCACGCTGCCCGCCGTGGGGGCTTCCGTGTGGGCGTCCGGCAGCCAGGTGTGGAGCGGGAAGAGGGGGACCTTGATGGCGAAGGCCAGGGCGAAGGCCAGGAACAGTGTGTTCTGGACCTTCGGCGGCATCGCCTGGATGGCCTGGGCCATGATGGGGGGCGCGAAGCTGCCGGCCTTGGAGGCCACGTAGAGCAGCGCCACCAGCCAGAGCAGGGAGCCGGCCAGGGTGTAGAGGATGAACTTGTTGGCCGCGTACTTGCGGTCCTCGCCGCCCCAGATGCCGATGAGGAAGTACATGGGTAGGAGCATGGCCTCCCAGAAGAGGTAGAAGAGCAGCAGGTCCTGGGCCACCAGGGCGCCGAGCATGCCCGCCTCCAGCAGGAGGAAGAGGGCCATGGCGGTGCCGCCGGCCTTGGACAGGCTGTTCCAGGTGCCCAGCAGGGTGAGGGGGGTGAGGAAGGTGGTGAGGAGTACCAGCCAGAGGTTCAGGCCATCGGCGGAGAGGTGGTAGTCCACGGGCAGGCCCACCACCGTGAACCAGGCCACCCGCTCGGTGAAGAGGGCTCCCGAGCCGTCGGGAACGGCCTTCAGCA
Organism: uncultured Mesoterricola sp.; assembly: GCA_964479495.1. Lineage (GTDB taxonomy): Bacteria > Acidobacteriota > Holophagae > Holophagales > Holophagaceae > UBA1801. The sequence goes on along the minus strand of CAYZND010000077.1, from coordinate 2,403 downwards.
GCTGGATGGCGGAGATCACGAAGATTCCCAGGGAGCCTACGACGGCCAGCAGGCGCGTGAGGGAGGACAGGCGTTCCGGGAAAGCCAGCAGGATGAGCCCCCAGACGAGGGGCGCGAAGACCAGGAAGGTGAGGAGGTGGGTGCTGATCCAGGCGGACACGCGGCGCTCCTATGCCAGGAAGATGTAGAGGAGCGCCAGGGCGCCCAAGGCCATGCCGAAGGCATAGTTGCGGACCCGGCCGGTCTGGAGGAGGGCGGTGAAGTCCCCGGCGATGGCGGTCATGACCCCGGGGCCATTGATGCCCAGGCCGTCGATGAGGATCACGTCCACGAGCTTCCACAGCAGGTTGCCCAGCCAGCGGATGAAGGCGTACAGCGTGGCTTCCAGCGCCTCGTCCACGTAGTACTTCGCAAGCACCACGCGATGAAGCCAGGGCGCGCGGGCGGCCCGGGTCTCGGCCAGGGCCAGGCCGCCGCGGTAGGTGACGTAGCCGAAGGCGGCGAAGCCCAGGCCCAGTGCCGTGGAGATGGCGGCCAGCAGGAGGGGATGGCCTTCGTGGTGGGCCGCTTCCACAGCCCGGGTCTGCCCGAAGGTCAGGGCGGGCTCCAGGAGGTGCTCGATGCGGAAGGAGCCGCCGAAGGCCGCGGGCCAGCCCAGGAACACGGCCAGCAGGGCACCGACCGCCAGAGCCGCGAGGGGCAGGATCATGGTCCGGGGCGACTCGTGGGCGTGCTCGAAGGCATGGGCGTCCCGGGGCTCGCCCAGGAAGGCCAGCGTGAAGAGGCGCGCCATGTAGAAGGCCGTGCAGCATGCGCCCGCGACGCCCATGGCCCAGAGCACAGGGCTCTTCAGGTAGGCCAGGTAGAGGATCTCGTCCTTGCTGGCGAAGCCCGAGGTCCCCGGGAAGCCGATGATGCAGAGGGTGGCGATGGCCACGGTCCAGAAGGTGACGGGCATCTTGGCCTTCAGCCCGCCCATCTTGAACAGGTCCTGCTCGGGGACAACCCCCAGATCGGACGGTGCTTTGGGACCGTCCTCCCGCTCGTGCTTCGCACTCGCGGATGGGGCCCCGTGGTGCATGGCGTGGATCACGCTGCCGGCCCCCAGGAAGAGGAGGGCCTTGAACCAGGCATGGGTGAAGAGGTGGAAGAAGCCCGCCGCGAAGCCGCTGGCGCCGAGCCCCAGGAACATGTAGCCCAGCTGGCTGACGGTGGAGTAGGCCAGCACCTTCTTGATGTCCCGCTGCAGGAGGCCGATGGTGGCGGCGAAGAGCGCCGTGGCGGCACCCACCCAGGCGATCACCGTGAGGGTGATGGGGGTGAGCTGGAAGAGGGGCGCCAGGCGGCAGATCATGAAGATGCCCGCCGTGACCATGGTGGCCGCATGGATGAGCGCGCTCACGGGGGTGGGGCCTGCCATGGCGTCCGGCAGCCAGATGTAGAGGGGGATCTGGGCGCTCTTGCCCGTGGCCCCCACGAAGAGCATGAGCGTGGCGAAGGTGAGCACCCCGAAGCCGATCTCGGGGCTCAGGGTACCGGCCTGCAGCAGGATGTCGGAGATGGTCAGGGTTCCGAAGGCGGCGAAGAGCACCATCATGCCGATGGCCATGCCGAGATCCCCCACGCGGTTGGTGAGGAAGGCCTTGAGGCCCGCGTCCGGTGCGTAGTCCGTCTCGAAGTAGTAGCCGATGAGGAGGTAGCTGCACAGCCCCACGCCTTCCCAGCCAACGAACAGGAGGGGCAGGGAGGAGCCCAGCACCAGGGTCAGCATGAAGAACACGAAGAGGTTCAGGTAGGCGAAGTAGCGTGCGAAGCCCTCCTCCTTGGCCATGTAGCCCACGGAGTAGAGGTGGATGAGGGCACCGATGCCCGAGACCACCAGGGCCATGAGGCCGGACAGGGGGTCGAAGACCAGGCCGAAGGGCACCCGCAGGTCGCCCACGTTCATCCAGTTGCCGAACTCCGCCACCAGGCGCGCCGTGCCCGTCAGCTGCGTGAAGGCGACCATGGACAGGATGAAGGACAGGGTCACGGTGCCCACCCCCACGATGGAGACGGTGAGGTTGCCGGTCTTCTTCCCGAAGAGGCCGATGAACACGAAGCCCAGCAGGGGCAGGAGGGGGATGAGGGCGAGGATCTCGTGCATCACTGCCTCAGGGCGTCGGCGCGGTCGGAATCGGTGGTTCGCCGGTGGCGGTGGAGGCCCACGATGAGGGCCAGTCCCACCGCGGCCTCGCAGGCCGCCACGGCGATGATGAAGAGGTAGAAGGTGGTGGCCTCGACATCGCCGTTCCTGAAGCGGGCGAAGGCCAGCAGGGCCACGTTGGCGGCGTTGAGCATGAGCTCCACGCCCATGAACCTGTCTCTTATACACATCTGACGCTGCCGACGAATAGAGAGGTG
>CAYZND010000076.1:7665-11988 GCA_964479495.1 uncultured Mesoterricola sp. | reverse complement strand
GCCCTTGAACGCCTATTCCGCCAGCCCGGAGCAGATCATCCCCTGGCTTGAAGCTGCCACCGAGGCCCTGGAGGCCATCGGCATCGGACACCACCGATATGAGCCCACCCCGGCGGAGGCCGACAGCCTCCACGAGCTGCGGCGGGGCGTCTATGCCAAGCGGGCCCTCCAGGCGGGCGAGCGTCTGGATCCCAACGAGGTGCTGCTCTGCCTGCCCACTCAGCCCGGGCAGCTCACCGCCAATGACCTCTCGAAGTACGTGGACTACGAGGCTCTCACCCCCATACCCGAGCGCGGCCCGGTGATGGTTGCGGACCTGAAATGCACGGACCACCGTCAGCGGGTCCTGGACATCGTCCAGCGGGTCCGGGCGCTCCTGCAGGAAGGGCACACCGTCGTCTCGGAGAAGGCGGATGTGGAGATCTCGCACCACTACGGCCTGGATCGCTTCGACGAAGTGGGCATGGTGATCATCAACATCATCAACCGCGCCTACTGCAAGAAGCTGCTCGTCCTCCTGCCCGGCCAGCATCATCCCGAGCAGTTCCACAAGCAGAAGGAGGAGACCTTCCACATCCTTCACGGCACGGTGCACGTCCGGCTGGATGGCGTGGAATCCTTGGTCGCCCCCGGGGACGTGCTCACGGTGGAGCACGAGGTCCGCCATGAGTTCTGGTCCGACGACGGTGCCATCATCGAGGAGATCAGCTCCACCCACTTCAGGGACGACAGCTACTACAGCGACCCCGCGATCATGCAGAACACCCACCGCAAGACCCTGCTCACCTACTTCTTCGGCTGACCCCGTGAAGCTCTCCGACTACGTCTGGGATCGCATCGCCGCCGAGGGCGTGGAGGATGTCTTCATGCTCCCGGGCGGCGGCTGCATGCACCTGGTGGACTCCCTGGGCCGCCATCCGAAGCTCCGGTTCATCTGCAACCTGCACGAGCAGGGCACCGCCGTCGCCGTGGACGCCTACGCCCAGGTGCGCGGCTTCGGCGCGGGCCTCGTGACCACGGGTCCCGGCGGCACCAACGCCCTCACGGGCGTGGCCGCGGCCTGGCTGGATTCCACGCCCTGCATCTTCCTCTCCGGGCAGGTGAAGTCGCCGGACCTGCGGGCACGGCACGGGGGCGTGCGGCAGTTCGGCTTCCAGGAGATCGACATCATCGCCATGGCGACGCCCGTCACCAAATACGCGGTGACGGTGGAGGATCCGAAGACGATCCGGTATCACCTGGATCGCGCGATCCACCTGGCGCGGCACGGAAGGCCGGGCCCCGTGTGGATCGACCTGCCTCTGGATGTGCAAGCGGCGGAGATCGACCTGGACAATTTGGAGGGCTGGACGCCGGAGAAGGCACCCAACGTGGACCTCTCCCGCGAGGCTGCTCAGACCCTGGCCCTGCTGGCCCGGGCGGAGCGCCCCGCGATTCTCGTGGGCAATGGGGTGCGCCTGGCCGGGGCCGTGGAGGACTTCCTGCGCTTCGCGGAAGAGGCGGGCGTCCCCGTGCTCACCACCTGGAAGGCCGCGGACTTTCTGTCCGAGGATCACCCCCTGTTCGCTGGGCGGCCCGGCGCCTCGGGCCAGCGGGCCGCCAACCTCGTGCAGCAGAACAGCGACGTCCTGCTGGTGCTAGGCGCGCGACTGGACCTGGGCCAGGTGGCCTACATGCACCGCCTCTTCGCCCGGGGCGCGAAGAAGATCGTGGTGGAGGTGGACGCCGCCGAGCTGGCCAAGCTGGAGATGGACCTGGAGCTGCCCGTTTGCGCCGATGCAGGAAACTTTCTGAGGGCTCTGAACGCCGCGCTGCCCGACCACGCCCAACCGCAGCGTGAGGCATGGCTCGCCCAGGTCCAGGACTGGAAGGCGCGCTATCCCGTGCTGCGGCCCGAATACTGGCGGGCGGAAGGGCACGTGGACGCCTATGTGCTGATGGAGGTGCTTTCCGAAGCCTTGAGGGAAGGCGATCTCCTGGTGCCGGGCTCCTCCGGTCAGAGCAGCGAGCTGACTTGCCAGGCGATCCGGGTGTGCCGAGGTCTGCGCATGCTCAACAGCCAGGGCCTCGGCCCCATGGGCTTCGGTATCCCGGCGGCCCTGGGCGCCTGCATCGCCTCGGGCGGCCGACGTACCATCTGTGTGGACGGGGACGGCGGCTTCCAGATGAACATCCAGGAGCTGGAAGTCATCCGCCGCCTGAACCTGCCCATCACGTTCTTCGTGCTGGACAACCAGGGCTATGGATCCATCCGAGGCAGCCAGCGCGCCTACTTCCAGGGCCGTCTGGTGGCGAGCGACGCAAGCTCGGGCCTCACCCTGCCCGACCCTCTGGCCGTGGCGCAGGCCTATGGCCTTTCCACCGCTCGTCTTGAGAGCCATGAAGGATTCCGCGCGAAGATCGCCGAACTCCTGGCCCAGCCCGGCCCCCGCGTGTGCAGTGTGAAGCTCGACCCCGACCAACCCACGCTCCCTCGGGTCACCAGCTACCAACGTCCCGATGGCACCATGGCCACCCGCCCCATGGAGGACATGTTCCCCCTGTTGGACCGGGAGGAACTGCGCGCGAACCTGTTCATCCCGGAAGCGAACGCCTAGAGTGTGTCGCGATAGAGCTTGCAGCCACAGGCATGGGCCATGGCCTGGACCAGCGGCGTCCCACCGATGAAGGCGCCGCACTGCTGAAGAAGGGCGGCCATGGCCCCCAGGTCCAGCATGCCCGCCAGATTCACCGCCCGGTCTTCGAGTGGACTGCAGAAACCGGCCAGAAGGGACCGGCTGCCCCGCCCGCCGATGCCCACGAAGGTCCACCCCGACTCGCGCGCGTGCGCAAAGGCCGCCTGGAAAGCAGGCCCCTCCGCAATCGAGGGATGATCCAGCAGTATCGCCATCGTTTTGGCGGACTCCCAGCCCTGCTGTGCCAACAGACCCCGAGCTTCCTCCAGGGCCGACTCCGTAGGCCAGAGGGCGGGCTCGGCGGGCGGCAGATCGAGCGCCTTCCGGAGCCCCTCCACACCAGCTTCCACTGGGAGCAGGCACGTATAGGCATCGTTCAGAGCCTTCACCAGCTCCGCGCTCTGGCCTCGCTCCGGCAGATGGAAGGCGATCGCGCCGACGGGCCGCATGATGGCGCAGAGATCATCCGCTTCGATGGCGCGCTGAGGATCCAGGTTCACGAACAGGTCGATGGGCTCATTCTTCAGGGTCGAAGCCAGGAGATCTCGGTAGCTTTCCTCCGCACGGTAACGCTGACTGTCGATGGGGATGACTTCGAAGCCCGAGAGCAACGCGGCTGTCTCTGGGCGACAGAAGACCAGGATATGGTCTGCACCCTTTTGCGATCTCAGCGCCGCCAACAGGCCTGAGCCATTCAGCAGTTCCTGAAGCTCGCCCAGAGCCAGGACAGCCAAAAGACGCGCGCCCCTGGTGACCATGGGCAGATCGGCCAGACAAAGGGTGTCGGAAGCGAGCATGGGAGCCGGCTGGCGCCGCCCGTGCAGGCATTGGAAGCCAAGGTCCGTCGCAGCGATCCGAAGTCGAGAGAAGCCGGCCCGCTCCAGGTAGGGGATGGCACCGCGCCATTCGGCTTCGCTGGCCGCATGCTGGCGCAGCCCCGGCAGGATCGTGTCGTGGTGGTTTCGCCCAACAATGTGGAAGAAGGCCCTCTGGACCTCCGGAAAGTCCCCGAACAAGGCTTCCGCGACATGGGTCCAGACGTAGAGGTCATGCATCCATCGACTGAACAGGCTGCGGCTCGCGTGGGAGTCTGGGTAGGTGTCGCTCAGACGGTTCTGGATCAGGGCTTCGGGGATGTAGTGCAGGCGGCATGGACGGAGCAGGAATTCCATCATGCCCCAGAGGTGCGCGTACCCGGTGCCGATGGCACGCAAGGTGCTCTCCCGGTATTCCATCAAGCGGTCGCGCCGGATGATCGCCACGCTGATGAAGGCGAAGACCGCAGCGTTCCGCGCGCAAGCATCGAAGTAGGCCTTGAGGTACTCGGGGCCCTGCAAGTCCCAGACCGTCGGAGGATTGGGATCCAGGAACCAGGGCAGGATGGTGGCCGTGTGCTGCCCTGCATCGATGATCTGGGACAGGACAAGACAGGCATCCGCGCCAGCGTCCAGCTCCTGAAGCACCCGACCCACGCTCCCTGGCAGCCAGACATCGTCGTCGCCCAGGATCCAGACGAACTCGCCCCGGGCCTCGTCCACACAGCGAAGGTAGTTCCGGTCGAACCCGATGTTTTCGACGTTCCGGGAGGCCCGCAGCACAGGGTAAATAGCCTGAAGTTGTGCGATGACTTCAGGCGTCCCATCGGTGG
>CAYZND010000076.1:0-7655 GCA_964479495.1 uncultured Mesoterricola sp. | reverse complement strand
AAGACATCCACCATGCCTGCCGGATGGCTCGCCGCTTCCCGCAGTGCGCTCTCCAACGCGCTGCGAAGGCAGGTGGCGCGATTGTAGGTTGGAATGCAAAGAGAAATGCGGGGGCGCTGGGGCATGGAGGACTCCTCGGGCAGTATACGGAGCACGGTGCGTGACGAGGAGTTTGAATCCCCCGCCTTCATACGATGGATGCGGGCTTTTGTCATCCGATCCGAGATGGCAGTTCATCTGATCGCATCGAGGATGGCCTGACGGACTCAGGGGTTTTCCGGCATCCCGAGCACCGCATCCATCATCTGACCCAGCTCCGTCGCATTTCGACGAATGTTGATGGCATCACAACTCCGATAGGGATTGGTGGCCGAATAGTCATTGATCACCACGCGGCGCCCATGGTGCAAGTCGAAGAGGATCGTGTGATAGCGCACCCCTTCTCGCTCAAGCTGGGCCAGCGTCGCCTGGCGGTAGGTAGATCGCCGCGAGGTCGTAAGGATCACTTGAACCTTCCCGCTCGCGTACAGGCGATTGACGGCGTCGATATTGTCTCTGATGCCTTTGGTCTCTCCCCAACGAGGCGAGAAATACTGCCCGGAGTTCTCGATCAGCACGCCGTCGATGTCTATGAAGAGCGTGGCGTACTGTGCTTTGAAGCGATCCCAGTCCTTGAGTGTGCCCCAATCCGCATAGTCTTCCGAGGGAACCGCCAGAAACTCCCGCTTGGCCAGCAGCATGTCAAAAATGACGTGGGAGACGAACAGGCCTTCTTCATCCTTCAATCGCTCGAAGTGCATTAGGAAGCGTTCTGCATCCGAAAACCCGTAAAGACCAGTGCAGAAACTCTTGCTGATGATCTGCTTCTCCACGATGTTCGTCACAAGGTCCCGTTCATTGAAGGAAACGTAGCTCTTGTTCGCGGCATTTACCAGGGCAAGCTGATCCAGGTCGCAGTAGGTGACAAAGTCGACCGGCTTGGCTTCGGCCCGGAAGTAGTTGTCCGTGTCCTTGATGCAGAAGGGTCCCTCGACGTCCGCGGCACGAAGTCCCTTGGCCACCGTCTCAGGTTGACTCCGAGTGATTTCGGGGAGTTCGATGATCTCCAATCGGTTGGCCCATCCCAGTTCCTCGAACTGCTCCTGGACGCCTCTGCGGAAGCCATACTTCTGCTCGTGTTCGGCCAAAACGACCAGCAGGATCCGGTCAAAGCCTTCGGGCTGGAGGCCTCGGATGGCCTCCGCCACCATGAGGTTGCCGTTCGGGTGGGTGAGCAGCCACTTGGGGCGCATGTTGGGGAAGCGTGAAGAGGCGCCTGCCGCCGGAATGAGCAGGGTGTGTTTCATGAGGTGCTCCGGTGATTTGATTCGGATTCCATCAAACTGTCTAGTACGCCCAGAACATGATGGGCGATAGTCTCATCACGCAGGTAGGGCAGGATCCGGAGATGGTTCAGAAACTGGAATGCCTGGTATCCCTGACGATATTCCGCACGTGACTCGAAGGCAGCCTCCAGAAGACCGTCCAGGTGTTTCAGGGCCATTCTCAGCCGTGTCGCATCCGAACCCAATGCGTGCTGGACCATGGACCAGCCGTGCCGAGTGTCCTGGCGCAACTTGGCCATGTCCAGCAGCGGGGCCTCCAGGAAACCGTCCAGAAAATCCACCAGCGCGATCTCCGAGGCATCCTCTCGGATCAGAACATTGGTCAGGGTGAGATCTCCATGACTCGCACCGAGTCGCAGTTCCAGGCACTCCGGCAACACGTTCTCCAAGAAATCTAAATAGCATTCCATACGGGTTTGGGAAGGCAGGAGATCACATTTCTCTGGATTCCTGCGCAGATTTTCAATTTCCCGGTGGATGTTTCGGGCCTTGCTGCGGACGCGCTCCCGCGGCAGGAAACCTGATTGACTGGCGCCTTCCAGGGCTTCCACCACATCAAGGAGCAGCCGCGCCAGCCGGGAAAGGCCTTTGGGATCGGACGTGATGAGGAAATCGCTGACATTTCTTGCGACGTACAGCTCCATGTCCGCCCAATAGGAGCCGTCATCGTTCTCTCCTTCGTCCAAAACAGCAGGAATGTGAACACCCGGAAGGTCCAGAAATGCCTTCATCGCGCGCTGCTTGTGCACTTGATTGCGCAGCCGCACTCCATATTCCGGCGTAGCACTGATTTTGCGCAGCACGCACGGACCCCGGAGCTGGAGCAGACACCCAGAGTGGCCCACAAAGCTGGGCATGACACTCACGGCCAATTCCCTCGCGGGTCCATCCCACGGAGGTTGCGACGTTCCCACATATGGCGGTAGCGAATGCGATCGAGGTCGATGCCTGCCGCTTCTGCGGTCATATCCGCCTCCTGAAGATGGCGCCAGTAGGCATAATCCACCAGAATGTCCGCCTCATCGGGGTTCCGACCGTCGTCCAAGGGGATCGAATCGTATCGTGGGAAGCAGTGACCAAACCAGCGCTCGTCCAGCACCACGAAGAGGTCACGAAGCATCGTCCAGTGGTCCTCAAGGGTATGCGAAGCCTCCCAGCCAAGGCTGTCGAGAAAATGGCGCGTGAAATAGATCTCCGCCAAGGCGCGCTCCCGGGAGAGCTCCCGATAGGTCTTGCCGTGCCATTCTGAAGACATGGGATCATATCGGCGAGGATCCAGAGGCACGGACCAGAAGCGCAACAAGTCCTCGGTGTCACCGAACATGAGGATGTCCGAGACATGGTAGGGAATGTAGCGCAACGTGTAGCGCTCCGTTACCAGGATCCGGCCGCTCATGCCCAGAGCGCGGCAGCGCGAGGCATCTGTCCCCGCCTGAAGCGCGATGGAGTTGCTGAAGATGTGATCCCCTGAGACCAGCGCGTCTGTCCGCGTCTTGATGACTTTGCTCAACCCCAGTCGAGCACACTCTTCCAGGCCCGCTCGGGTGGAAACGAGCTGCATGTTCCGGTTCCCGGGACCGGCATGATCAGGCGGCACATTTAGGAGGAGGCGGTCGCAGAAGGGCTCCACCTGTGCGATCAGCTCCGCCGGGCTGTCCGCCCAAGTGCTAAGGATCAGCCATTCCTCCGAGTGCCGTTTCGCATAGTAGCGCATCACTGACTCGGTGATGCCTTCCGTCAAGGGCCCTTGCACGAGGATCGCATGATCATTGAGTGCTGGCTGCTTCCGGACAAGACCTGAATCGAGCCCACGCTCCAAACGGAGAGCGAAAGTGCGCAATGCGAATGGTTCCACGGGAGGCAAGGCCATGTAAGGACCCATGGCATCCAGCGTCGTAAGGATCACCTGGCGAGCGCTGCGGAAGGGATAGATGACGATGATCGTATGGGATGGGTCTTCCTGGGCGATGGCCGTGGGTGAACGGACCTCGAAGCCATGAAAGCGCGTGCCCCACTTAGCTGGATCGGAATCCACCAGATAGTCATGGCGCATGGGTGCCAGATGGTGATGCAAGGAGAACCCCATGCCTGCTCCCCACCCTATGACGCGCCAATCCCCGCTGGAGATGCCATCCAGGATCCGTCTGTATTCAGTCCAAGGAGCGAGGGGCATGAGGAACTCAGGAATGCGTCAGCTGAGGGCAACCAAGAAATGCCTTCTGCGTTAAAAGGATGTCCTGTCTTCGGGATTCATGCACAAGGAAGCCTTTGGCTGATTTCGTCCATGACTCGGATCTTTTCAAACAAGGGTCCGTAGATAGAGGCCAAGAGGGTCTGAGTGCTCGCTGGAGTCTTGGTCCAGTCGCTGCTTCGGGGACGATACGGAGGGAAGGCGTCCAGTTCACTCCGCCCTATGTCGAGATAGTCAAGGATGGCCTCCCGGTGGTTCCACATCGTTTCGTATTTCACGAAGAGAATCGGATAAGGGACCTGTGCATTCCGCCATGAATCAAACTGGAGTTCCAACTCATAGGGGTCTTTGAGGTCGGCCAGGAAGGCCTCCAGATCAATCCTCTGCTCAGGGGGGTTCGGGTCCAAGCGCAGGCCCCGGTTCACCAGATGAATGGATTCGAGTCCGCGGCGATTCAGGCTCAGGACCGCATTGTACGGATCGCCAAACATGAAGAGAGCCTTGCGGATATGGGATTCGCACGGAGGGCGAAGCGCATGCTTGTAAGGGCTTGAGCCCGGCCTGAAGTGGTTGTGATTCGTAGAACGGTAGCGTTTGACATAATCCATGAATCCCGTACTGCCAACCCCTCCCATGGAAGAAATCAAGTAATCGAACACGAGCCCTCCCAGACGATCATCTGGCGCGGAAAGGATGCGGGCCAAGCCAGTCCCTGGATCAAGGTCACGGTCACCTTACTGTCCCCCGAGAAATGGTCGGTACATCTCATGAACGGGGATGAAGTCCGAAGGGCACCGTTCATGCCAGGCCCATTCGCCGGGCTGCGGAGATCCTCCGCGGTGGGCTCGGTCCGGATCTGGAGCGCTTTGGAGCTTGCAGGCATAGAGGAGCGAAATGAAATGGGCACGATTGGTCCAGGTCGGGTGGATCACCTCGTTGAGCGCCAATGGCGAAGGCTCAAATTCAACCTCGGCCCCCAGCTCTCCCAGTGCCACGGCTTGAATGCGCTGGGCGAAGGTCTCCTTGTAGCGGATGATGCCGCCGGGAACGTGCCAACCTGGGGGGTAGTAGCCGTCCTCGCGCCAGGTCAGCAGCGTTCTACCCCACTCATCCTGGACCAGCAGGTCCACATTCACCATCGGCGTGATACGCGTGGCAAACAGGAAAACCACCTCCGGAAGACCTCTCCTGGCATCGCCAATGTGGGCTTCCAGAGCCTCGATGGGATCTTCAAGTCTCACGAAACCTCGTTGAATGCAAAAAAGTCTTGGCCTTCGACCAAGCCGAGGGAAATCAGTCGGTCAGTGATGGCCCGGCGCGAGGAACTGGCGATCAAGATCTTGCAGCCAGCCTCAGCCGCTGTCATCTCTGCGGGGTCGCGGATGGGGATGCCTTCCTGCTCAGTGCCCCACTTCACCGGGTTGGAATCGAGATATGCGAAGGTTCGGATGCCATTCGCTTCAAGTGTGGTGCGGAAGCGCCTCCCCCACTCGCCGCAGCCATACAGGGCGACTTTGTCGAAGGGTTTGATCCGGCCCTCTCGGAGGAGTGGCATGAGTGCGTTGTAGGTCCGGTTGTACAGCGGATCCAGGTAGGGGTCCGTGACCGTGGTGTCGCCTTTCACCCCGCCCAAATACTTGTTCCCAATCAGGCGTTTGAGGATCGCATTCTTAGCCTTCCGCCGTTCCAGGGTGTTTAGGCCATCAGTGCTCTCCCAGTCGATACTGGCATCCCGATCCTTGATGCCATAAGTCTTATGCCCCTGATACAGCGGCGCATTCTTCTCGATGGAGAGGAGGGTCGTGCCAATGGTGTCGAGGTAGGGCAAGTTCTCCACAAGGAAGGCGCAGGTCTGGAGAAAATCACCATCTCTCTCCCCCGGGAAACCAACGATGAAGTTCGTGTTCTGCAGTAGCCCCACTTCATGACCATCCCGGAGGACCTGGCGGATCAAGTCCGCATTGGTGTTCTTATTCATGAGCCCAAGCACAGCATCACTTCCGGTCTCGATGCCCCAAGACACACCGCTGCATCCGGCGCGTTTCATCTTCAGCAGCAGATCGCGGGTCATCTGTCGCCGCACCGCAGCTTGGCCCCACCAAGTGACAGACAGACCCTCCGCAAGGATCGTGTCGCAGAAGGCTTCGAGCTCCTGGATGCTGCCGTTGATTAGGGAATCGGCAAAGTTGATGTAAAGGTTGCTGACACCGGTCCTCTGGATGATCTCCTTCAGCTCCCCGATGACGCTGCGTGCACTCCTGTGGCGGAATCGCTTGTGGATCATGTGCTCGTAGCAAAAGGTGCAGCGGTTGATGCAGCCCCTGGAGAACTGCGTCGTGTACTTGTTTTGTGTCGTATACTTGCTCGTGTCAAACAGGCTGTAATCAGGATATGGGTTCAAGTCGAGATTCGTCCGGGCCTCTGGGGCGCCTCCATCGATGATCTCACGTGGATTCCGAACCAAGAACCCTTTCAGACCGGATTGCCACGTACCTGATTCAATGGCTCCAAGCAGATCTCCCATAACGGTCTCGGCCTCGCCAAGGCACACCAAGTCGATGTTGGGGTCTTCCATGTATCTTCCAGCCGAGTGCTTGCTGAAACAATTGACGCCCCCGAAGATGGACACCAGGTTTGGGTTGCGCGCCTTGATTCTGGTGTTCATATGGATGGACATGAGTGACGAGAACGCGGTCACGCTGTAAGCAACTGCCTTGAAACCGCCATCAGCAATGGTTTCGAAGATCTCGATCATATCGCTCTGGTATTTATCGCAGAGCAGGTCCAGACGATTGTATTTGGCGTCGTGGTTTTCGTAGTCCCAGTAGGTTTGTTTGTCCTCTTCTGAAACTCGGTTGTACAGCTCGATGTTCAGATCAAACACCACAGGCTCATGTCCAGCCTCCTTCACCAGCGCCGCAAGCAAGGCTAGCGTGTAGTTGGGACCATAAATCGTGCCCCAGAAGGGACATCCCAGCAGCGCAATTTTCATGATCGCCTCGTGAGGGTCAGCGGAGATGAAAAATGTTGTTGCGCAAGAAAGGCCAACGTCCTGGTAATGCTTTCCTCCAGCGGGATGAATTCCCGCAGGCCGAGTTGTTCCCGAGCGCGTTGCGTCGAGGGAATGTAGCGATCGATCTCTGCGCTAGACACTGGTGCTTTCGCCACAAGAACGTGTGCGTCCATACCCGCACAATGGGCCACCAGGTGCGCCAGGTCGCCTATGCTGATTTCTCGCTCGGAGCCGACATTATAGATCTCGCCGTTCTCCCCCCGGAAGAGCAGCGTCCAGAGCCAGATCATCAGGTCGGCGGCATAGAGAAAGGAACGGCGGGGGGTTCCATCGCCGTTCACCCTGATCGGGCCACCCCGCAAGGCATCGCGGAGGAAGTTCCCAATGGCGTAGTGGATGTCCAGCTGAAGATGGGGGCCAATGAACGAGAAGCAGCGGGCGATGGACACCTCCAGTGCGTGCTTGCGGGCATAGTCGGCACAGAGGAACTCTGCCACCCGCTTGCCTAGGCCCAGTGCCGAGGCGGGAAGGGCCGGATCTGGCGCGCCCGAGTAGCTCTCAGGAATGTGCGTCAGCTCTTGGGGTTGGCGACCGTACACGGATCCTGAGCTGGTGAGCAGGAAGCGGCGCGCACCGCAATGCACGGCGAAATCCAGGGCTCGGCGAGTACCCGTGGCCACGGTGTCGAACTTCCGCAGCGGGTCTTCCTGGTTATAGGTCGCCACGGCGGACGTGGTGGCCGCGTGGATGATGTGCGAGAAGCGCCCCTCGGGGAACTCGAAATCCCGGATGTCGCCAGTGTGGAAGGCAAGGGCGGGATGACGGCCCAGGCTGGGCATGGCCTCCACGAAAGCACCTGGGTTGCGCGTGAGCACCAGGGCCGACAGGTTCAGTTCCAGGGCGCGATCGGCCCAGAGCAGGCTTTCCAGAAGCCAAGTGCCGAAGAAGCCCGTGCCGCCGGTGATGAAGATCCTGCCGTCCCGGAGGTCCTCCCACAGAGGCCGTGTGTGGTCCAGGATGTGGGCCAAATCCGCGGCGAGAGGGTGGGACTCCTGATCCATTAGGC
>CAYZND010000075.1:7075-12014 GCA_964479495.1 uncultured Mesoterricola sp. | reverse complement strand
CCACCCCACCGCCCCCTGCGATCGCCATGTTCTCGCCAAGCGAGTGCGGGCCTGGGTCATCGCCGATGGCTTCCTCACGGCCCTGGACGGCGAGAACCTGATGCACTTCGAGCCGGGGCCGCCCGCGCAGTGGACCTTCGTCGCCAACGCCGGCGACGGCCGCACCGTGGAGATCCTGCTCCAGGCCGAGCTGCTTGCGGGCCGGAACACCACCGTTCTCACCTTCACGCGCCCCAGTCTCGATGAAGCGAGACCCCAGGCCTGTGACGTCCGCCTGACCCTGCGGGTGGACCTCGAGGACCGGGGCTTCCACTCGGAGACCCGGGTCTGCCCGGAAGCGGAAGCCCACTTCATGGCCCACACCCGGTCCCAGGACACGCGGCCGGGCTTCATCTTCGAGCCCGCCGGCGATCGCACGCTCCGTGGCTGGGCGGAATCCGGAGCCTGGCATCCCCAGCCCGAGTGGAGCCGGGATCTGCCCCACTCCGTGGAGGCCAGCCGAGGCATGGCCTGGAGCGGCGACGCCTGGAGTCCCGGCTGGTTCGATGTCCCTCTGCAGCGAAACACCTCCGCCCGGCTCGTCCTGTGCGCGGACCCGGATGACCCCACCGCCTTCCCGGAACCGGTGCGTGTCTCCCCGGAGGCCGACACCTTCGGCCAGCAGCTCCGGACGGCCTGCGCCGCCTTCGTGGTCCGCCGCGACGAAGGCACCACCGTGATCGCGGGATACCCCTGGTTCCTGGACTGGGGCCGGGACACGCTCATCGCCGCCCGCGGCCTCTTGCGGGCCGGGTTCGGCGCGGACGTAAAGCGGCTGCTGGTGACCTACGGCCGATTCGAGGACCGGGGCACCCTGCCCAACATGCTGTCCGCGGACTCCACCGCCAACCGAGACACGTCCGATGCGCCCCTCTGGTACGCCCTCGCGTGCGAGGAAGCCGCCGAGGCTCTCGGGATAGGCATCTATGCACAGCCCGTGGATGCGCACCGCACCGTGAAGGATGTCCTGAGGGCCATCGGCGAAGGCTATCTCGCCGGCACGCCCAACGGCATCCGCGTGGACCGCGAGTCGGGACTGGTGTGGAGTCCCTCCCACTTCACGTGGATGGACACCAACTATCCCGCCGGAACACCCCGGGAGGGCTATCCCGTCGAGATCCAGGCCCTCTGGATCCGCCTGCTCCGTCAGCTCGAGCGCCTGGGCGAGCCCAGCGACTGGAAGGCCTTGGCAGACCGTGCGACGGGTTCGCTCTCCCGCTACTGGAACGAGGCCCAGGGGTGCCTCCACGACCTGCTGGCCGCGCCCTGCGGCAAGGCCGCGGCTCTCGCCACGCCCGACGGACATCTGCGCCCCAACCAGCTCTTTGCCGTCTCCCTGGGCCTGGTGGCGGGCGCCAAGGCCCGGTCCATCGTCGATGCGGTCGCGCGCCACCTGCTGGTGCCCGGCGCCCTCCGGAGCCTGGCCCCCCTGGCCGTACCGACACCGCTCCCGATCCACGGAGCCGACGGCCGGCTGCTCAACGATCCCCTCCGCCCCTACGCTGGGCGCTACGAAGGCGACGAAGACACGCGCCGCAAGCCCGCCTACCACAACGGCACCGCCTGGTGCTGGCTGCTGCCCACCTTCTGCGAAGCCCTGGCCCGGGCCTGGGACTTCGCCCCCGAAGCCGTCCAGGCCGCGCGTGCCTACCTGGGCTCCGCGGACCGCCTGCTCCAGGAGGGCTGCGTGGGCCACCTGCCGGAGATCCTCGACGGCGATGCGCCCCATGCGCAGCGCGGCTGTGACGCCCAGGCCTGGAGCGTCACGGAAGCGTTGCGGGTGTGGGAACTCCTAGCGGCTAAGATGGAATCAACTTCACGATTGGACCCCTGATGGCCATCGATCCTTCCCAATTCGACCTGGATGCCTTCTTCCGCGGCGACCTGACCAGTCCCGTGGACTGGTTCGGCATGCGCTCCCTGCCCCAGGGAGGCGTGCTGGTGCGCACCTTCGTCCCCTGGGCGGAACGGGTGGAGGTCCTGCGCCACGAATCCGGAGATGCCGCCGCGGAGCTGCACAAGGTCCATCCGGAGGGGCTCTTCGAGGCCGTCCTGCCTTCGCCGATCACCCCCTTCGCCTACCGCTACCGCATGCATGGCCATGGCACGATCTGGGCGGCGGAAGACGCCTACCGCTTCGGCCCGGTTCTCGGAGAGCTGGACCGCTACCTGCTGGGTGAAGGCACGCACCTCCGGGCCTACGAGCGCCTGGGCGCCCACCCCCGGGAGGTCGACGGTGTGCCTGGCGTGGCCTTCGCGGTCTGGGCCCCCAACGCGCGTCGGGTCAGCGTCGTGGGTCCCTTCAACCACTGGGACGGCCGCTGCCATCCCATGCAGCAGTACGCCATGAATGGCATCTGGGAGCTCTTCATTCCGCATCTGGTGCCAGGCGAGATCTACAAGTTCGAGATCAAGAGCAACGACGGGCGGCTCCTGCCCCTGAAAGCCGATCCCTTCGCCTTCCGCTGTGAAGGCCCGCCCAGTACCGCCTCCATCGTCCACGGCCTGGGCCAGTATTCCTGGGGCGACGGCGCGTGGATGGGTGAACGCTGGAAGCGCAACCGGCATGGGGCGCCCCTCAGCATCTACGAGCTGCACCTGGGCTCCTGGCGTCGCCACCCCAACGGCAACTTCCTGAGCTACCGGGAGCTGGCGGAACAGCTCATTCCCTATGTGCTGGAAGGCGGTTTCACGCACATCCAGCTCCTGCCCGTGAGCGAGCATCCCTTCTACGCATCGTGGGGGTACCAGCCCCTGGGCATCTTCGCGCCCACCAGCCGGTACGGGGCTCCCGACGACTTCCGGGCCTTCGTGGATGCCTGCCACCAGGCGGGCCTGGGGGTGCTCCTGGACTGGGTCCCCGCCCACTTCCCGGAGGATGAGCACGGCCTGGGCCTCTTCGACGGCACCCACTGCTACGAGCACGCGGACCCCAAGAAGGGCCGCCACATGGACTGGGGCACCCTCATCTACAACTACGGGCGCACAGAGGTGCAGAACTTCCTCATCGCCAACGCCCTCTTCTGGCTGGACCAGTACCACCTCGATGGCCTGCGGGTGGATGCCGTGGCCAGCATGCTCTACCTGGACTATTCGCGCAAAGACGGCGAGTGGATCCCCAACCGCTTCGGGGGCCGGGAGAACCTCGAGGCCGTCGCCTTCCTGCGCCGCATGAACGAGGTGGTGTACGCCCAGTTCCCCGACGTGATGACCGTGGCGGAAGAGAGCACCGCCTGGCCCATGGTCTCGCGGCCCACCGCCACGGGTGGCCTGGGCTTCGGCTTCAAGTGGAACATGGGCTGGATGCACGACACCCTGGGCTACCTGGGGCGGAACATGCTGCACCGCCGGTACCACCAGGACGAGCTGACCTTCAGCATGCTCTACCACCACGCCGAGAACTTCATGCTGCCCCTGTCCCATGACGAGGTGGTGCACGGCAAGAAGTCCCTGCTCTGGCGCATGCCCGGCAGCCGCTGGGAGCAGTTCGCCAACCTGCGCCTGCTCTTCGCCTACCAGCACGCGCACCCAGGCAAGAAGCTACTCTTCATGGGTGGTGAGTTCGGCCAGGACCACGAGTGGGACCACAACCGCGCCCTGGACTGGCACCTACTCGAGCATGCCCCGCATCAGGGCGCGCGCCGCATGGTGGGCGACCTCAATCGCCTCTATCGCGAGCTGCCGGCTCTGCACGAAGGGGACTGCGAGCCCTGGGGCTTCCAGTGGGTGGACTGCAGCGACCGCAAGAACAGCACCCTCGCCATGCTCCGCTGGAACGCTGCCCACGACGACTGCGTGCTGATCGTGCTCAACTTCACGGCCCAGCCCCGCCAGGGCTACCGCGTGGGCGCACCGAAGGGCGGCCACTACGCCGAGCGCTTCAACTCCGACTCCGAGCACTACGGCGGCCAGAACTTCGGCAACGTCGGCGGCGTGCAGGCCGAGGACGTACCCGTGCACGGCTTCCCCCACTCCCTCTCCCTGACCCTGCCGCCCCTGGGCGCGGTCTTCCTGCATCCGGAATGAACGGGGGATCCCGTTCATCCAACGGTTCCACCCCCGCACTCCGCGAGGTTCCACGAATTCCTCATCACAGGCAGGTACCATGCCCCACCCCCTTCCGCTCCAGCAGAAACTCCAGAAGCTGACCCAGAACCTCTGGTGGACGTGGCGTCCCGAAGTGCGCGCCATCTTCCGCGACATCGACCTGGAGCAGTACCACAAGGCCCACCGGAACCCGCTGCGTGTGCTGCGCGACGTGGACCCCGCCTTCCTGGAGCAGCGGGCGGCGGAAGTGGACATCCAGACCCGCACGGACCGCGCCCTGCGGCAGCTGCAAGAGTATCTCAACCCCGTCACCACCTGGGGCCTCGTCCACGCCGGCACCCTGCAGTCCCGGCCCGTGGCCTACTTCTGCATGGAGTTCGGCATCCACGAGTCCATCCCCATCTACTCGGGCGGCCTCGGGATCCTCGCCGGGGATCACCTGAAGGGCGCCTCCAACCTGGGCATCCCCCTCATCGCCGTGGGCCTGCTCTACCACCAGGGCTACACCACGCAGGTGTTGGACGCCAGCTTCTGGCAGCACGATGTGAACGAGCCTTACGAGATCGAGGATCTGCCGATCCGGCCCGCCCTGGACCCGGCGGGACAGCCGGTCAACGTCTGCGTGGAGCTGCCCGGGCGGAAGGTCTGCGCCAAGGTCTGGGAAGCCGCCGTGGGGCGCATCCGCCTGATCCTGCTGGACACCCGCTGCGAGAACAACTCCGAGGAGGACCAAGGCCTCACCGCTCATCTCTACGGTGGCGACCAGCGCATGCGCATCCAGCAGGAGCTGCTCCTGGGCGTGGGAGGCTCCCGGGCCCTGCGGGCCCTGGGCATCACCCCCAGCGTGTACCAC
>CAYZND010000075.1:0-7065 GCA_964479495.1 uncultured Mesoterricola sp. | reverse complement strand
GCCTTCGGCATCCTGGAGTGGGCGCGCCACCGCGTGCAGGTGGATGGCCTGGACCCCTGGCGGGCCATCAAGGAAGCCGCCGCAGGCACCGTGTTCACCACCCACACCCCCGTGGAGGCCGGCCATGACCGCTTCCCGGCGGACCTCGCCGCCGAGCACCTCCAGTCCCTGGCAGAGGGCCTCAAGCTGCCCCTCGACGACGTCCTGGGCCTGGGTCGAATCAATCCCGCGGACAAGGGCTCCCAGTTCCTGCCCACGGTCCTCGCACTCAAGTGCTCCCGCCGGGCCAACGCCGTGTCCGCGCTGCACGGCGTGGTCTCCCGCAACATGTGGCAGTGCCTCTGGCCGGATCGCAAGGAGGAGGACATCCCCATCGGCCACATCACCAACGGCGTGCACACGGCCACGTGGCTCTCGGCGGAGCTCAACGAGCTGTTCCAGTACCACCTGGGCCCCAACTGGATGGAGTCCATCGTCCGCCCGGATCTGTGGATGAAGCTGGAGAGCATCGACTCCGCCGAGATCTGGGAGATCAAGCAGGTTCTCAAGGCCCGCATGCTCCGCCTCATCCGCAACCGCGTGGGATCCATGTACACGCGCCTGGGCCTGCCCCAGGAGAACGTGCCCACCCTCGATCCCGATGTCCTCACCATCGGCTTCGCCCGACGGTTCGTGCCCTACAAGCGCCCGGACCTGCTGCTCACGGACCTGGACCGCCTGGATCGCCTCGTGAACAATCCGGAGCGCCCCGTGAACCTCATCTTCGCGGGACGTTCGCACCCCGCCGATGGCCCCGGCAAGATGATCATCCAGAAGGTCGGCCACCTCTGTGAGGATCCCCGCTTCCGCAACCGCATCGTCTTCGTGGAGAACTACAACATCCACGTGGGCCGGAACCTGTACCAGGGTGTGGATGCCTGGCTCAACAACCCGCGCCGGCCCCTGGAGGCCTGCGGCACCAGCGGCATGAAGGTGATCATGAACGGCGGCCTCCACATCTCCGTGCTGGACGGCTGGTGGGCCGAGGCCTATGACGGCGAGAACGGCTTCGCCATCGGCAACGGCGAGATCCACGCGGACCAGGCCATCCAGGACCAGCGGGACGCCGAGAGCCTCTTCCGCCTCCTGGAGGACCAGATCGTCCCGATGTACTACGAACGGGACCGCGACGGTGTGCCGCGACGCTGGATGTCGCGCATCAAGCGCTCCATGCGGACCCTGGCCTGGCGCTTCAACGCCGACCGCATGGTCATGGACTACGTGCGGAACTGCTACCTGCCCGCGGCCGTGGCCTCCTCCTGCCAGATGCCCCCGCCCTGAGGGCGCCCATGCACACCCTGTCCCTGGAGACCCGGCACCGGGAGGAGTTCATCAACCTGACCGCCCGCCTGGAAGCGTGGGTCGGCCAGCAGGGACTTCACGAAGGGGCCCTGCTGGTCTACTGCCCGCACACCACCGCCGGGCTGACGATCAACGAGGGCGCGGACCCCGATGTGAAGCGGGACATGCTCGTGCACCTGGGCCGCCTGGTGCCCGAGCAGGGCGATTACCGCCACGCCGAGGGCAACTCCGACGCCCACCTCAAGGCGAGCCTCATGGGGTCGAGCGTGACCATTCCCATCACCGACGGGAAGCTCCAGCTCGGCACCTGGCAGGCCGTCTACTTCTGCGAGTTCGACGGACCGAGGCACCGGAAGGTGCTGGTGCAGCGACTGGGCTGAGGACCTCCGGGCGCATGCCGTCCAAGAGGTGCTTCCTCCTCTCCCTCCTGCTGGTCACCACGGCGGCCCTGTCGGGGCAGATCACCAAGCGGCCCCTCAAACCCATCCGGCCCCTCAAGCCCATCAAGATCCAGCCCGCACAGACCACGTCGACCGCCAAACCCGAAATCCAGGCCATCAGCATCGAGGACACGGGATTCAATCTGACCTGGCTGGTGGTGGTCGAGAACAAGGGATCCACGGCCACCCGGCGGACCCGTTCCTGATGGTGACCAGGACCGCGAACCCGCCCCTGAACGCCGGCAGCACGGCCGTGCCTGTCCTTGCGCCCGGACAGACCGCTTCCGTCCGGGCCACCTACAATCCGGACCCGAGGATCAGCGACTACGGCTTCCGATGCGAAGCCAAAGGGATCACCTTTCAAGGCAAGACTTACGGCATCGTGCTTCCGACGGTCTCCGTCGAGCTGGTCCCTGCCCAGGGGACCAGCGGCTCCCAGTGGACGGCCCGCGTCCAGAACACCTGGGCCTACACCCTCGGCGAGCTCAAGGTCCAGGTGTTCCGCAAGCACCCCACCACCTCCGCCTGGGAAAGCGTCGATGAGAAGACCCTGGGTCCCCTCGCCACCGGCGTCTCGGCTCAGACGACCGGCACCTGAGACCCGGCCGTGGCGCAGTACAAAGCCGTGGTCCTCATGCGGCGCATCCCCGCGGAACCCTGGGTGGAGCTGACCTCCAGCACGGGCAACGCCCTGCCGTAGGGGTCTCGTCGAACCGACGCCCGAGCGCTCCGATCCCATCACCCTGCACAGGTCGTCCGGACCAGGGATCAGGTCTTCCTTCAAGGAGGACGATACGGATCATGGACTTCCTTGAAGAGGCCCCCCATGTCCGACACCAAAGGTAAGGGCTGTCTTGTCCGTGGTTTGCGCATCGGCGCTTGGGTGCTGGGAGTGTTCGTGGCGGTCGTCGCGATCCTCTTTGGGATCCTCACGCTCCTGGCGGGAAGCGAGGAAAAGAAGGTGCAGGCCGCGTGGGCCGCCGCAGGCCTGCCCCTCGAGGGCTTCCTTTCCGGCCTGCCCGATCATGGTGACAGCTCCGCGGCCCGGGCCCTGATGGCCTCGGCCGCCAAGCTGGGCCTCGCGCTCGACACCGCCGGCGCCACCCCGTCGATGGCCACCCCCGAGGCCCAGGAGTCGTGGAAAAAGGTCAAGCCCCTGGTCACCGAGCTCCGGGGTCTCCTGGAGTCCCCGGAGCTGCCGCCCATCAACGTCCCGGAGCCTCTCCAGGCCTGGCTCCAGGAGAAGGCTCCGGTCCTGGAGGAGATCCGCGAGGGGTTGAGGGCCGAGTCGCCCGTATGGCGAAGCGACATTTCCAAGGGATATCGGGCGCAGATACCGCCCGTGACGGGCCAGCTGGATCTCTGCCGAATCCTATTGGCCGACGCCCTGGCCGCCCTCTCCCGGAAGAACGAAGCCCTCGCTGCCCAGGACCTGGATGCGATCTGGCGCCTCTCGGAAGGCCTCGCGGAGCGCCCGGAGCTGATCGGCCCCCTGGCGGCGCTGGCGATGAGGCGGATGGCGGTGATCGCCCTCCGCCACCTGGAAGCCCCGCCGCCCGAATGGGAAGCACGCCTCGCAGCCTTCGACCCCTCGCGATCGATCCTGAGGGCGTATCAGTGCGAAGCGGTCCTGATGGGAACGGTGGCCCAGGAACCCAGGATCGGAGAGATCGTCTCGCCGAGCCCCGGGGTGCTCGGGGGGCGCTTCACGACCTGGCTCGTGCGCCCCTACCTGCGCCTGTGTTGCGCCAGTGGGCAGGAGATTCTGCTGCGGCAGATCCAATACGTGCGCGCGGCCTGGCCCTGCCTGTCCCCCCAAGAGCTCCAGCAAATCAAGCCGCCCACGGACGAGGTCCCCTCCTGGAACTTCCTCGCGCGGATCGCCCTCCCGAACATGAGTCCCGGCTGGGACCGGGCGAAGATCGTGCAGATCGCCAGCGACATGACCCGGAAGGTGATGCTCCTGAAGTCCGCGAAGCGTGCCTCGGGAACCTGGCCCGCATCCCTTCCCGAGCTGGAGAAGCCGTTCTGCGCGAACGATCAGTACGACTATGCCGCGGGCGCCGAAGGCGCGATGACGCTCACCTTCAAGGGGGCCATGCCTGCCCTGGAGAACGCGAAGGAGTTTGCCGTTCCTCTTGCCTACCGGACCCACTGAAACAGGTCTTCGTCCGAGACGAGCGCGGGCCCCTCACTGGGGGGCGTACCGATAGTGCCCGGTGACGGTGTAGCTGAAGAGCACATCCTCCTCCTGGGCACCGGAACCGATGTTGTGGATCACGAGGGGAGTGCCCGAATCGCCCTTGCGGTCGGACACCAGCCCGATGTGCGGCACGCCGGAGGCAAGGCGCCAGGTGACGACGTCGCCGGGCAGGAAGGTCGAAGGGGTCTTCAGGTCGGCCACCACCCGCCCGTGCCGGGCGAAAAAGGTCGCCAGGTTCGGCACGCGGCGGTGGTCGATGTTGCGGTCCGTACCCTTCAGGCGCCAGGTGTTGGGGTAGGCCGACCACGCCCGCTTCATGTCCTGGTGCACGAGCACCTGGAGATCTGCTCCCACCTTGCGATAGGCCCGCACGATGACGTCCGTGCAGACGCCTCGGTCCATGGGCACGTCACCGTTCGGATAGGCCAGCGGCACGTAGCCCGGGTCATAGCTCACCGTGACGCCGACCTGGTCCCGCGCTGCCTGCACCAGGCGCCCCTGGAGCGTCTGCGCGGACAGCAGGGAGACTCCCGCCAGGAACGCGAGGATGAATGCTCTCAGCATGATGGGGCCTCCTTCATCAGGGCTCTCCCGTGAACAGCCTGTGGGCGGAGCGCAGCGAAATCTTCTGGTAAATGGCATAGGCCCTTGCGGCCGCATCCCGCACCGTCTCCGCAGCCCCCCCCTGGGCCCAGGCGGTGACGGCGGCATCCAGGGTGTAGGCTTCCGGAGCCATTAGGTTCGTAGTGAGGAGCAGCGGATGGGAGCCTCCGCGAGCCAGGTGAGGCTGGAAGAAGGCCTGACTGGCACAGGCCAGGACCACGGCGCTGCGGACCGCCTGCCCCGGTGCCGCCGCCCCTGCTGCGGGCTCGGGCCCCGGGGGCAGGGAGAAGTCCATGAGGCCATCGTGCCCCACGTAGGCCACCAGGTGCGAGGCACCGCCCGCGGGCAGGGACACCGGTCCATTCCGTCCCTTCACCGTGAGCACCTCGGCCTCCCAGCCCGCCGCCAGGGCCAGGAAGCTCACCGTGGCGGCCTTGATCTCCCGGCCATCCCAGGCGTCCGCCACCAGGAAGACCGTCGCGGCCTTCCCTTCCCGTCGGAGCGACTTCCTGAGAACGATGCGTTCGAGCCGGCCCTGAACCGGGACCGTCTCCTGGCTCAGCAGCTGCCATCCCCCCTGGCGGACCAGGAAGGTCCGTACGCCGAAGCCCGCGCCCCAGTAAAGGTTGGAGCCGGGATCCTGGCCATTCCCGATGGCCTTGGGGACCGGAACGATGCCCTGGTACCGGTTGTCGCAGAGGGCCACCACCACGTGGACCACGATGGGGTTCCCCTGGTTCACGTCCTTCGTCACCCGCGCCTGGACCGCTTCCCCGGGGGTCCCGGCACTTAGGACGCTTGACAATACCCACAAGAAGCCCGCCAGGGGTGGCAGCCTCATTTCGTGAAGCCCTCGAAGAAGGCGAGCACGGAGACCACCGCGCTTCCAAAGAACGCGAGGCAGACCAGAAGGACCACCGGCCACCGCCAGCGGGAGGACCAGTCCTTCAGCGCCGCCACATCGCCCCACGCCGCGGCCAGGCCGTAGAGGATCACCCCCGACCAGGCCACCCAGAAACCCACCTCCTTGGTTCCGAACATGGCGCCGATGCAGAGGGAGAAGGCCGTGACCAGGAGCAGGATGGGCTCCGCCCCCAGGAACAGGCCCCGGCTCCACCGGCGGGTCAGCCGGTGGGCGCCCCAGGCTGCGGCGGCGGGCCAGAGGAAGCCCACCAGCCGGATCCAGTCCGAAGGCTCATCCGTGGAGAAGTCGCTGAAGAAGTAGTGGTAGTGCTTCCGGTAGGTCACCCCGGCCGGCGGTTCCTGGCTTGGGTCCAGGGGCGTCACGCCTTCGGGCAATGGCTGGCGGAGATCGATGTCCGCGGCGGGAATGGGCTTCCCCTGGGCGTTCAGGAACTTCACTTCCTTTCCCGAGGCGTCCCGGAAGGTGCCCCGGCAGGAATAGAGGGGCAGCACCAGACCGAACAGGATCAGGACCGCGCCGAGCAGCTTGAGGTGGCGGATCGTGAGCCCCTGGATTGCCTGTGCAGCGAACATGCGGCCCCCGAACAATGCCTTGGTGGAAGCATACGGCCAATGAAAGTCGTCTGGAATTCCATCCGTGCCGATCAAGGTACGTGCTCAAGCATCCCTTGGAGGCCCCCCATGGCATGGCTGCGTTCATCCTTCGCCCTGCTCACTCTCTCCCTCGCACTCGGCGCCCAGACCCTCGTGGACCTGCCGGTGAATGGCGAGAAGGCCGTCACCACCGCCCCCATGGGAGGCCTGCCCTCGGCCCTGGGCGCGCCGTCCGACCCCAAGGTCCTGTTCCGCTTTTCGCCCCTTCAAGCCGGCAAACGGTACGAAGTGACCTTCACCTACGAGGCCGGCTCCGATATCGGCTACAGCCACGCCTGGATCGACGGCAGCCCCTTCGGCAAGGACTGGCTCAGCTTCGTGGGCATCGGCTCGGGCACCGGGCGCCAGGCGCTGCCCGGCAAGCAGGAGAAGTTCCTCTTCACCGTGGATCCCGCCAGCACGTCCCGGGAGATGTATCTCTCCCTGCGCTCCAGTGCGCCTTTCACCGTCAGGGTGGGGTTGACGGATCGCCTCACGGGCGTCACCAACCAGTCCAAGGACCGCTGGGGCTACTACTTCGTCACGGACTTCGATGCGGACCGCAATGCCCCCTTCAAGCTCACCCGCAGCGGGGGCGCCCCCGTCGCCCCGCCGCCACCGGTCGTCAGCGGCCCCTGGCGGAACCTGCCGGTGAACGGCGATCTTCAGGTGACCACAGCCCCCGTCAGCGCCCCCCTGCCCACGGCCTTTGGTGGAGCCTCGGACCCCAAGGCCCTCTTCCGGCTGGGCCCCCTCAGTCCCGGCGCCCGCTACCAGGTCACCTTCACCTACCAGGGGGGCTCCGACATCGGCTATGCCCACGCCTGGGTGGACGGTGACGCCTTCGGCAAGGACTGGCTGAGCCTGGTGGGCATCGGCAGCGGTACGGGCCGGCAGCTGCTCCCGGGCAAGGAGGAGGTC
>CAYZND010000074.1:4627-12061 GCA_964479495.1 uncultured Mesoterricola sp. | reverse complement strand
AGGCGGCCAGCCCCAGCCCTGACCCCATGTAGAGCAGGCCCGCCGCCACCCAGGGGCTCGTGGAGCCCAGCAACAGTTTTGCGAATGGAGTGCTCGCACCGAACAACAGGGCTGCTCCCAAGGCCGCCAGGACACCGCTGTTCTTCCAGTCCATTGCCGCTCCGTCTCTAACCCATGCCCTTGGACCCCATTTACTGACTATTGGACCCCATTTACTGACTATTGGACCCCATTTACTGACTATTCAAGGTCTTCCAGAAGCGTTCAATGACGCCGTTGGTCTCGGGTTCGCTGACATAGACCAAGGTTTGGCGGATGCCAAAGTGCTTGAGTTCGGTCTGGAAGTGGTCGTGGCCTGGTCCCTCCAATTCGAGCCGGGGTAAATGTTAAGGTCCACTCCAAAGGAGTCGGATCCAATGAGGACAAGCAAGTTCACCGAGGAGCAGATCGTGGGGCTCTTGCGGGAGGCGGAGAAGGGTGAGCAAACCCTGGATGCCCTATGCCGAGCCCGAGGCATCGGACGATGCGCTTTTACCAACAAGGACTATTGGATTCAAAAGTGAAATAAGAATAAGAGGGGTAAATTTAATATTAAAAATAACAAAATTAGATGCAAATATTGGCACAATAATGGTAAAGTGGTTAGGGGGGGTGACGCATGTTCGGAATTCAGCATTACTCAGGCTTCGTGACAGCGGTCCTGGTCTTCCAGGCTGTTCCGGGCCCTGGCGTCCTGGCGATCCTTCGAGCCACGGCCCAGGATGGCATCAAGGCTGGGATGGGGGCGGTGCTCGGATCCCTTTGCGGGGATTTCCTCTACATGCTTGCCGCCATGCTGGGCTTGGCGGCAGTATTGGCAGCCTACCCCGTAGCATTCACCGCCCTTCGTTGGGTGGGAATCGCGTATCTGATCTGGATCGGAATCTCGTTGCTGCGTTCGGAGAGCAGCCCTAATGCCTCCTCTGCATCCACGAGCGCGCGTATTCATTTCCGCCGGGCTTTCACCATCACCTTGACCAACCCGAAGGCGATCTTGTTTTTCATGGCCTTCTTCCCTATATTCCTCAGGCCGGATGAGCGTTCACTGACACTGGGCATCATGATTGTTCATGTCCTGGGGATCGGTTTAGTGTACGGTGCAGGGCTCGTGCTGATCGGCAACTTCGTCGCACAGTTGCTTTCCGGATTCAAGGCTGTCCGCACCCTGGCCACCCGTCTGGCCGGCATGATGCTCATTGGTTTCGGAATTCGACTCGCCCTGGACGGTCAATGACGAACCCTTCGCTGCCATTAGCCCGACTTCCGCATTTCAGTCTCTAACCACCTTTGTTTGCAATCCAAGTCACCGATTTTGGTGACTATGAAGTGCCTTTTCCGGACGGATTCAGATCCAGGTCCGGATGGGCTTCATGGGTTGGGTGTCGAGGGCGAGGAGGCGGTAGATTTCACGCACGCGGCGCTCGGGTATGCCGGCCTTGCGGATGGCGAGGGTTCGACCGCCTTCGGTGGTAGGCAGGGTGATGGTGGCGACCTGGTGGGTGGTCAGTTCGTCGCGCAGGGTTTCCCAGCTCGTGGAGTCGCCCGCGTGGTGCAGGGTTCGCTCGATGGCCGTCTGGAGGTGGTAGGCCAGGATGCAGAGGAAGATGTGGGTCTCCACCCGCATCTCCTTGCGGTGATGGATGGGGCGCAGGTCGAGGGTGCCCTTGAGATCGCGGAACGCTGATTCAATGCGGGTAAGCGTGATGTACGTGCGCCAGATCTCTTCGGCACCGAGTTCCTTGTTCGAGGTTCTTAGGAAATAGGCACCATCCAGATCCTGGGCGCGCTGGTGCGCTTCGGCTTTCAGCGTCCAGGTAAGGATGCCGTCTTCGCGCTCCATGACGCAGTAGCGGGCGGCGCGGGTGTGGCGCTCACGCAGCCGACCGATGCGCTCGCCAAGGGCTGCGTCTTCCATCGGCTTGCCCTTGTCGGTCGCCTTCTGGACACTCTGGGCAAGCTCGCCCAGGGCCTGGAGCAGGCGCTTCTCCTGCTTCTCGCGGATGGCACGGTCCTTCTCCGCGCGGGCGGCACTGACGCAGAGCAGAAGCACTTCGTCGTCCCGCTCGATGCGCTTGATCTGCACCGGCACCTTCACGGAACTGGGCTGGATCTCCTCCCAGCCGTCCTGCGCCTCGAAGTCATCCAGCAAGTCCCCACGCTGATTCTGCCAGACGCGGTGGCCGGGCTTGGCCCGGGCACCACGTGGGGAGCACGAGGGGGGCGCAGAGCAACCGGAGAGAGCGGGCGGTCCCCCTCGTCCATGTCAGCCCGCCATCAGGTAGTGGTGCTCGCGCGGGCGCACCAGCGCGAGGTTTGCCGCGCTCGCAAAGCCGCGGTCCATCACGATGGTCGATCCTCCGCGCCGTCCCGTGCGTTCTTCCAGACTGTCCAGCATCGCGGGCACGGTCGTGCTGTCGATGGTGTTGCCGTCCATCACTCCGTCTATCGCGCGCAGTGCGCGCTCCCGCTCGCTACGCTTGCGGAGACGGAGCCTCCATGCCCAATGGGGAATCCCTCGCCATCTACCATCAGGCCCATGGCCACCAGCTTGCAGTCCGTGCGCTTCTCCTTGACTCGGCTTTCAGCCTCGCCCCTTCGGGGCCGCCACGCTTCGCGTGCGGTCCTATTCGCTTCGCGAATGGTGCTGTGGCCGCGCTTCGCCTTCGAAGTAGGTGTTCGTACGGTCGTAGAGGATCAGCGTGTCGTTCAGGTTGAACAGGGACTTCTCGCGCTCGCGCAGAAGGCTCTCGATCTGGAAGCGCTTGCCTATCCACCCGCATCGTGCGTTACGCGGGGGGCCGGATCCGCTTCACCCTCTCGGCACCGGGACCCGAAACCACCGGCTATCCACTGCCCGAGCCTCACTCCCAAAGAAACAGTCTACCCCTTGGGGGAAGGTTCCTCATAGAGTCGGGAATGGAAATGGATAAGGTGCATCATTGCTTTTGATAGCCTGCCCTGATGGCGATGGTGTTGGAGGTTTCCTGGCAGGCTTGGAGGGTCTCGTCGAGGCTCTTCTTCTCGGTGAGGTAGTCGGCGACATACTGGGAGACCTGCTCGCCGAACTCCTGCCATTCGGGGATGGAGAGGTATTGGATCCCGATGTAGGGGACGGGCTGGAGGGTGGGCTTCTGGTAATCGACGCCCTGGATGGACTTGAGGGTGATCTCCGCGAAGGGGGCGGCCTTGAGGTAGGCGGGATTGGTATAGGTGGAGACCCGGGAGCCCGGAGGGGCCTGGGCCCAACCTACGGTCTCGCCTACGAGGCGGATGTATTCCTTGCTGGTGGCCCAGGTGATGAAGCGGAAGGCGGCTTCCTTGTTCTTGGAGGAGGACTCGATGGCCAGGGCCCAGGCCCAGAGCCAGCCGGCGTTCTCCTTGCGCACCGTGGGGGCTAGGGCGTAGCCGATCTTGCCGGCCACCTTGGAGTCCGGGCCCTCCAGCATTCCGCCGCCCACAGTGGCGTCGTACCACATGGCGGCCTTTCCGTCAGCCATCAGGTGGAGCCCCTCGAGAAAGCCGACTTTCTCGGGAATCGGCTCGCCGGACTCCTGCAGGATGCGCCGGTAGAAGGCGAAGGCGCGCCGGGCCTCTGGGGTCGTGAACTGGGCCTTCCAGTTCATGTCGTACCACCGGGCTCCGAAGGTGTTAAAGATGGTTAGGACCACGGTCATGTTCTGTCCCCAGCCCGGCATCCCCCTCAGGGCGATGCCGTGAATGCCCTTGGAGGGGTTGTTCAGCTTCTTGGCCAGGGTGCGGATCTCTTCCCAGGTGGGGGCCTCGGGCATCTTCAAGCCCGCGTTCGCGAAAAGATCCTTCCGGTAGTAGATCATGCTGCTCTCGCCGTAGAAGGGCAGGGCGTACTGTTGGCCGTCGGCGGACAGGGCGTCCCGGATGGGCTTCAGCAGGTCGTTCCGGTCGTAGCGCTCCAGTTCCTCCTTCGGCAGCTTCGCGAAATAGGGCTCCAGGGACTCGATCCACCGGTTCTTGCCCCAGAAGGGAGTGTCGAAGGTCCCAATGGTGACGATGTCATACTTCCCGCCGGCCACCACCACGTCCTCCGTGACGCTCCGGCGCAGCTCGTTCTCGTCCATGGCCACGAACGTGAGCTTGATGCCTGTCTGCTCCGTGAAGGCCCGGGACGCCTTCTCCATGATGACCATGTCCGGGTTGTTCACGGTGGCGATGGTGAGGGTGATGTCCTTGTCTCCGGCGGGCTCCCGCCGGCATGCGGCTCCGGCCAGAAGGAACGCCGCCGCCATCAGGGTCCGGAAGACGCTTTTCATGGGGCGGGGGATCATTGGCGGTACCCGGCCTTGACCGCCAGGGTATCGGCCGCGTCCTGGCAGGCCTGCAAGGTCTCGTCCACGTTCTTCCGGCGCGTGATGTATTCCACGACGTACTGGGAGATCTCCTCTCCGATCTCCTGGAATTCGGGGATGGAGAGGTACTGGATGCCGTGATAGGGGACGGGTTGGACGGTCGGTTTCAGATAGTCCGCCTCTCGAATGGATCTCAAGGCGAAGCCCGCGAAGGGAGCCGCCTTCAGGTATTCCGGATTGGCGTATGTGGACTCCCGGGAGCCGGGGGGCACTTGGCTCCATCCGATCTCCTGTCCCACGCGCTGGATGTACGCCTTGCTGGTGGCCCAGGTAATGAATCGGAAGGCGGCCTCCTTGTGCTTCGAGGAGGATTCGATGGCCAGGGCCCAGGACCAGAGCCAGCCGGCGTTCCCCTTGAGAGCCTTCGGAGCCATGGCGTACCCGATCTTGCCTGCCACCTTGGAGTCCGGGCCCTCCAGCATTCCGCCGCCCACAGTGGCGTCGTACCACATGGCGGCCTTTCCGTCAGCCATCAGGTGGAGTCCCTCGAGAAAGCCGACTTTCTCGGGATTCGGCTCGCCGGACTCCTGCAGGATGCGCCGGTAGAAAGTGAAGGCGTTCTTCATCTCCGGGGTTCGGAACTGGGCTTTCCACTCCATGTCGTACCACCGGGCGCCGAAGCTGTTGGCCATGGTATTGACGACGGCCATGTTCTGACCCCATCCGGGCAGCCCCCGGAGGACGATGCCGTGCACGCCCTTGGCGGGGCGGTTGAGCCTTTTCGCCAGGGCCCGGATTTCCTCCCAGGACGGTTGCTCGGGCATCTTCAGGCCCGCGGCCTCGAAGAGGTCCTTCCGGAAGTAGACCATGCTGCTCTCGGCGTACAGAGGCAGTCCGTACTGGGCGCCCTCGTAGGAGAGGGCCGTCCGGATTGGTTTGAGAAGGTCCTCGCGGTCGTAGGCCGCGCGCTCTTCAGGGGACATCTTCGCGAAGTACGGCTCGAGGGATTCGATCCACTTGTTCTTTCCCCAGAATGGGGTGTCGAAGGTGCCGATGGTGACGATGTCGTACTTTCCCGCTCCGACGGCCACGTCCTCGGTCACGCTGCGGCGGAGCTCGTTTTCGGTGACGATGACGAATTTGAGTTTGATCCCCGTCTCTGCCGTGAACCTGGGCGATAACCGCTCCATGATGACCATGTCCGGGTTGTTCACGGTGGCGATGGTGAGGGTGATGTCCTGGCTTCGAGCGGCGCTCTCCTGGGTCCGGGGACCGCAGGCGGCCGTCAGGGCCAGGGCGGCGATGAGGCACCTAAGGATGTATCTCATGGGGGGTCTCTTGGAATCGTCACTCGGAAAAGGGTGCCCCCGCCGGGAGCGTCCTCGGCCCGGATGGATCCGCCCATGGCGTCCACCATGTGCTTGACGATGAACAGCCCGAGGCCGGTGGACTTCTCGCCTGCGGTAGGTTTGGCGCTCAGGACCGCGAAGCGGCCGAATAGGCGCTTGCGGTCTTCCTCTGTGAGGCCCGGTCCCTGGTCCTGGATGGCGAAGACGAAGGCGCCTCCCTCCTGGCCGGCGGAAATCCTGATGGAGGAACGGGGGGGAGAGAACTTAAGGGCGTTGGTGAGAAGGTTGTCCAGAATCTCCTTCACGAACTTGAGGTCGGCGAAGGCCTGGACGGGGGAGGCGGGAAGGTCCTCCTCCAGGGCGATGCTCTTGCCTGCGGCGGTCTCGGAATGGCGCTGGACCACAAGATGGACGGTCTTGCCCAGCTCGAAGGCCTCCGGCTCCGTGGAGACGCCTCCGGCTTCCAGAGCGGCCACCTCCAGAAATCGGTTGATGAGCTGGCTCATCTCCATGCCTTCGCGCACCATTCGCGCCGCGATGGAGTGGATCTCCTCCAGGTCCTCCTCGTCCTGGAGCAATTGGGCGGCCAGTACGAGGTTCCCCAGCGGATTGCGCAGATCATGGGCCACGATGCCGAGGAACTGATTTTTCAGTTCGTCGTTCCTACGCAGCTCCTCGGACAGCCGCTCCAGGTGTCGGTTGCGTTCCTCAAGGTCCCGTTTGAGGCCGGCGATGCGCAGTTGATGTCGGACTCGCGCCACCACCTCCTCGGGCTGGAAGGGTTTGGTGATGTAGTCCTCCCCGCCCACGGAGAAGGCGGTCACCTTGTCCAGGGGGTCGTCCAGGGCGCTGATGAAGAGGATGGGGACGGAGCGGACTGCGGGATCCTCCTTGAAGAGCTTGCAGACCTCGTATCCGTCCAGGTCGGGCATGCTGATGTCCAGCAGGACGAGGTCCGGCGCAGACAGCCGGGACGACTGGAGGGCCCTCTGCCCGCTGGTGGCGGCCCTGGTCTTGTACCCCGCGTTCGAGAGGAGCCGGGTGAGCAGCTCCAGATTGGCGGGATTGTCGTCGACGATTAGGATCTCCTGCATGACGCCCACCGCCTAGGTTTCCAATATCGACAGCAGTGTCTCGAAACGAAAATTTTGGACCAGCTCCTCAAGTTCTCTAGCGCGCGGATCCCCGTCCCGCTCGGCGAGGATCCGTCGGGCCTCCCCGGAGTCCCCCAGGAGGATGGCCTGACGGAGCCGCTGACGCCACTCTTCCGGAAGGTCCCGGATCCCTGTCAGGTCCGGGCTCACGGGAGCCGGAGTGGGTTTCATCCTGCGGAACCGGAAACCGGCATGCTTCTCCAGGAGGTGGGCCACCTGGTCCATCCGGAAGGGTTTCGGAATGAAATCGTCGAAGCCCGCTTCCCGCAGGGAGGGAGGATCCACCTCCAGCACGCTCGCGGAGACGGCGAAGACCAGGGTGTGGCCCCGGTCCAGGGTACGCTCCCGCTCCCGGATGTGTTGCACGGCCTCGTATCCGTCCACGCCGGGCATGCCAAGGTCCATCCAGACGACGCGGGGGGCCTCGGCTTCCCAGCGCTCCAGCCCCGTCCGGCCTCCGTCGGCCTCTAGAGTCTCGAACCCCCAGGCCTCCAGTTGGCGCTTCAGGACTTCCCGATTGTCCTCCCGGTCGTCCACCACCAGCATGAGGAGCGCTAGTTGATTCTCTTC
>CAYZND010000074.1:0-4617 GCA_964479495.1 uncultured Mesoterricola sp. | reverse complement strand
GCCGCACGGCGAAGCGGAAGGTGGAGCCCTGACCCGGTTCGCTCTCCACCTCGATCTCGCCGCCCATGAGCCGAACCATGGCCTGGCTGATGTGCAGGCCGAGTCCGGTCCCTTCCTGGGTGCCCCGCCCCGATTCTGTTTGGTGGAAGGCGCTGAAGAGCTGTTCCAGCTCCCGGGGGGCGATGCCCATGCCCGTGTCCATCGCCTCGAAGCAGGTGAAGTCTTCGGACTGGTGGATCCTCAGTTCCACCAGTCCCCGGGGGGTGAACTTCACGGCGTTGCTCAGGAGGTTGATCAGCACCTGCCTCAGCTTGCCTTCGTCCCCTTCGACCTCGTCGGGAACCTCGTCCGAGACGTGCACCTTCAGGATGAGGCCCCGCTCCGAGGCGCGGATCTGGATCATCTCCCGGATGTCTTGGATCATGGTCCGGAGCCGGAAGGGCGCCAGGTTCAGGAATAATTTTCCAGACTCGATCTTCGTGATGGAGAGCACATCGTTGATGAGCCCAAGCAGGTGTTCTCCCGCCCGCTGGATCTTGTCCAGGTGGTCACGGTCCTCGGGGTTCCGCCCCGGGGTCTGCCGCATCAGTTGGGCGAAGCCCAGAATCGCGTTCAAGGGCGTCCGGAGTTCGTGGCTCATGTTGGCTACGAAGGTGCTCTTGGCCAGGGAGGTCTCCCGGGCGTGCTGCTCGGAGACCTCCAGCTGGAGCGTCCGTTTAATGCCCTGGGCGAGGCTGGTTCTCATGTCGTTGAGGGCCCGCACGACGTCCGCCAGTTCGTCGGAAGGGCCTAAAAAGGCGGAGGGAAGCTCCAGGGGGCGGTCCAGGTTGTGAACGCCCAATCCCCGGGCGAAGGCGGCCAGGGTCTCGAGGGGACGCACCACGAGGCGGCCCACGGCGAAGACCAGCAGCAGCACGATGGGGAGTGTGAGCAGGGCCACGAGGATCGAACTGTTCTGGAAATGGACGATGCCCTCGTTCACCTCCGCCGTGGGGATCGAGATGGCGATGGACCATCCGGTGCGCTTCACGGAGGCGAAGGCCGCCAGCTTGGTCTCCCCGGCCATGTCGTAGAATCCCGTCCCCGAGGCGCCCCGGACCATGCGATCCAGGATTTCAGCGAGGCTGGCGCTGGTGTTCTTGTGAAGGTTCTCCTTGAGGATGGAGAGGGCCGAGAGAGGCGGCAGGTTCTCCTGGGGATAGGCGATGAACAGGCCGTTCCGGTTGATCATGAAGGCGTACCCTGTCCTGCCGAGGCGCTCCGCGTTGATGACGTCCGAGATGAGGCTGATGCCGATGGCGCCTCCCATCACCCCTATCACTTTGTCCCGCTCGTCTTTGAGAGGAGCAGCGATGACGATGACGGGCTTCAGGATGGTGGCGAAAAGCACGGGATCGGAGACCGCCAGGCGGCCCTGCAGGGCCTCCTGGAAGTAGGGCATGGGAGCGATGTTGGCCCTGGGGCCGCTGGTGCACAGAGCCTCTCCGTTGCGGTCCGCTATAAAGAAAAGTTCATAGTCTTGGTAGATTTCGCGGCGCTTTTGGACGTACTGCCTCAGGGATCCGATGTCCATGCTGCCCGGTGCGTTCGATTGAGAGAGGTCCGCGATCTGGGCGGTCCACTTCTCCAGTTTCCCTTCCACGGAGGTGACCAACTTCTCCACCTTGTTCTGGGACACCTGTCGGACGTTCTCGGCGAGGATGTCCCGGGTGGAAAGGTAGCCGTAGATCGAGGTGAACAGATATCCGGCGAAGGTGATCGCCAGAACCGGAAACAGGATCTTGAACTTCAGGCTGCGGGTGAAACGGAGAAATCGGCTCCCTGGCAAGGGACACTCCTCCCGATGGGCGGGCTTTCCCTATATCGAAAGTTTTCGGCGCGACCTGAAGAACCGGAGCTTCCTTCTGCGCCGGGTTTTATAACTCCGGTAGGACTTCCAGGCGAACACCGTTCCGGTCGTGCGCTCCCGGAACTGCACCCTGTTCTTCGCCATGGCAGATCTCCTTGAAACACATGGCGGTAGCTCCCCGCGCAAAGGAAGAAAAGACTCACCACGGAGACAGGGAGAGCACGGAGGACTCGACCATGGGAGGGAAGGCCATAGGATGTCGGCTGAGCCGTGGAATGGAGAAAGCGTCCTGTGGTGGGGTGAACGCCTGCGTGGGATCTTGATCCGCACCTTTAGCGCTTGAGCCGCATTCCCGAAGGTGTCTGAAATCCAGAAGGCCCATGGGCAGGCTCATGCGGCCTCTCTCGACGAACTTGTCCCACAGGAGGGGCGGGATGCGGTTCGCGGCGCAGCTCAGGGGGATGGCGTCAAAGGGAGCCTTATCGGGCCAGCTCCGATCTCCTTTGGAAGATCATTTCTTCGGATGGGGATGCCGATGAGGAAGCAGGCCTGTCCCTGAGATTTCAGAAGGATCTATGAACCTCCTGTTCATATCGGCTGTTTCCCTCAGCGCCCTTCTCGGTGGGGACATCCCCATCTCCACTGGGGACTGGGAGCCATATGTCTCCAGCCGGCGAGAGGGGAATGGCTTGGTCGCCGAGATCGTCACCGCCGCCTTCAGGGAGGTCGGTGATACGGTCCGGTTCGAGTTCGTCCCCTGGTCCAGGGCCGAGAACAATGTGAAGGCCGGGAAAACCTACGCCGCCTTCCCCTACGTCAAAAACGCTGAGAGGGAAGCAATCTACGATTTCTCCCACCGAGTCTTCTATTCCACGGGTCGCCTGTTCTATTACAAGCCCGTGATGAAGCAGGAGGTGAAGTTCTCGAAGCCGGAGGATCTGGTCAACCACAAGGTGGGCGGCGTGCGGGGATACTGGTACGTGGATCCATGGACCAAGGCCGGGGTGAAGCTGGACCTCTCGAATTCCGATGAGCAGAACTTCCGGAAGCTGCAGGCCGGGCGTGTGGACCTGATCGTGGCCGAGGAACTTGTGGGTCGAGGCCTGATCCAGGAACTGTTCCCGGACAAGACGGATCAGTTCCAGACACTTCCTACTCCAACGGACCAGAGTGAGCTCTTCCTGCTGGTGTCCAGGAGCTATCCGAACGCCGTCGAGATCACCAAGCGATTCAACGACGGCCTGGACAGGATCAAGAAGAAAGGGGTCTACAAAAAGATCCTGGCCAAGTACGGCATCAAGGAGTGACTGCCGGAATCGTCTGATGCGGGTGAAGGTCCGATGCCAACCACCTGGGAGTTCCGGAAGGCTCCTCCCCACAGAAAGAGGAAGCCGCGGGAGCTGGCGGGCTGTGACATGGCGGGTGCACGGCTTCGAGGCGACCTGCCGGACCCGGATGCCTTCGGCCGGAATCCCGATCACCACCCTGACCACCGGGGTCGTGAAGGCCGTGACCCTGGTTGCGGCGCGGGTTGCTACCGCAGGGGCACGAAGGCCACGGCGCCCAGAGAGCGGTGCTTCGGCCCGCTGGCCGCCTTTAGGATGAACTCCAGCTCCTGGTAGCCGAAGGGCGTGCCCAGGGGCAGGATCATGCGGCCCCCTTCGACGAGCTGGTCCCACAGGAGGGGTGGGATGCGGTCCGCGGCGCAGCTCAGGAGGATGGCGTCGAAGGGAGCCTTCTCGGGCCAGCCCTTGGCGCCGTCCCCGCAGGCCAGGTGGATGTTGTCGTAGCCGAGGGAGTCCAGGATGCCCCGGGAGCGCTCGGAAAGCTCAGGCTCCAGCTCGATGCCGTAGACATCCTTCACCAGCAAGGAGAGCACCGCGGCCATGTAGCCGCAGCCGGAGCCCACCTCCAGCACCCGCTCGTGGCCTCGCAGCCCGAGTTCCTCCGCCATGGTGGCCACGATGTAGGGCTGGGAGATGGTCTGCCCGTGCCCGATGGGCAGGGGGTGGTCCTCATGGGCCTGGACCAGGAATCCCTCCGGTACGAACCGATGCCGGGGCACCCGGCGCATGGCCTCCAGTACGCGCGGGTCCCGGACGCCCCGGGCCTCGATCTGGGATTCCACCATGAACCGGCGGGCCACGGCCATGCGCGTGTCGTCCATCTCGTTCGCCATGGCATAAGGGTGCTTCGATTTCTCCGATTTGCCACGTCGAAATGGGCTCACCGCAGCCAGAATGGTCGAGATCCATCCGATGCACCGAGAGCGGGAGCGCAGACCCATGGAAGCGAGCGGCCGGACACCCCGACAGCCCAGCCTCGACTGGCTGCGGGGGCTGGTCATGGTGCTCATGCTCCTCGACCACACCCGGGATTTCCTCCATGCGGAATCGCTCTGGCACGATCCCATCGACCTGGGCGCCGCCAGCTCGGCCCTCTTCCTGACGCGGTGGATCACCCACGTCTGTGCGCCGGTCTTCGCCTTCCTCGCCGGTGTGGGCATCCACCTCCTGGGCCAGCGCGGCCGCTCACCCGCTGCCGTGCACCGCTTCCTGTGGACCCGAGGCCTGTGGCTGATCCTCTGCGAGTTCACCCTGGTCCGCCTGGGGATGTCCTTCCGGCTGGAGCCCGGGTTCCTGGGCACTGCCCAGGTGATCTGGGTCCTCGGGGTCTCCATGCTCCTCCTGGCGCTCCTCCACCGACTGCCCAGGGGGTGGGTCCTGGCCTTCGGTCTGGCGCTGGTGGCGGGCCACAACCTCCTGGAC
>CAYZND010000073.1:0-12247 GCA_964479495.1 uncultured Mesoterricola sp. | reverse complement strand
GGGCAAGAAAGGCTTCCAGTCGATCCATGCCGAGGCTTCGGCCCGGACTGAGGCCTCCCTCGTGGCGAACGTGTTGCACGCCTGGGATATCGGGGAGGGGACGGAGGGAGGTCGGGCCATCAAGCTGGGGATGGGCGGCAGAGCCGATGCCCAGGCGGCGCTGGACTGGACGCCCGACACGGGAGTGATCCTCACCGGGCGGGTGGAGGTCGAGAAGCCGCGGTGGCACGGGGCGACCATGGATCGCCTCAGGGCCGATGTCTCGATCCAGGATGACGAGCTGCGCATCGACAACATTGAGGCGGAGAAGGGCTCCGGGAGGGCCGGCGGCTCCCTCTGGCTCACATGGCATGACGTGCAGCCCGGCCAGGATGAGATCGACATGTGCTTCCAGGGATTCCGGCTGCCCATCGAGGAAGGGCTGCGGGCCGGCGATGTGGGGGATCTGCCCATTTCCGGCATCGGCAGCGGTTGGGCTCGCATCCATGGTCCCTACGACCGGATCCGCATCGAGGCCAGCGGCTTGGCGGAGGGCGCGACGGTCTATGGGTTCCAGGTCCCCTACGCCTCCGGCGACATGGACTACGACATCATGGGCGACCGGCTCGTGGTCAAGAACGCGCGCGTGGCCGAGAAGGCCGAGCTGCTTGGAGCACCCGAGGAGGCTCCCTCCGGTCCTTTCGCGCTGCAGGGGGGGATGGACATGGACCTCCTGCGTGAAACCTGGCAGGTATGGGCCAAGGGCAGCCTGGACTCCAAGCCGCTGGGGCTCTCCGGGCCGCGCTTTCAGGCCGAGATCGATGTTCAGCTGCAAGGCCCCTGGACCGGTTCCTTTGGTCCCATCGATCTGCCCCTGGGGGTGCTCGCGTTCCGCAGAGGGAGGCTCTTCCTGGACCAGCAGAGCCTTGAGGGACTGGAAGGGCGACTGGAGGCGGAAGAAGGAGGCTTGGCCCTGCAGGTCGGCATGGAAGGCAAGAACACCTCCTTCCTCAAGCTCGAGGCTTGGCCAAAAGGGGACGTGCTGGCGGGCGCGCTGGATGTCCACATCGCCCCGGATTCCGCGGAGACCGCGCATCTGGCGGCCAGGCTGACGAAGGATCTGCTCAAGGATGGCGGAATGGATCTCCGGGCCGAGGGGGCCTGGGACGGCTCAGGCCTGCGATGGCAGGGGACCATGGACCACCTGGAAGCGCGCTTCGACGGCTTTGATCTGGCCCAGCTGGAACCCACTCGGCTCAAGGGGGATGAGACCGGAATGGACCTGGACCTTCGGCTGCAAGGCACGGGGACCACTTCCGTGGAGAGTGCGGCCCAGATGCACGTCGCTGGTCACGTTCCCTTCTCCGCAGAGGCTTCTTTGGGCGTCCAGCTGCAGGGAACCGCAGAGCTGTCCCACCTCAAGGACATCCTCGACCATGTCCTGGAAGTGGACGAGTTCAGCCTCATGTCGGACCTCAAGCCGGAAGGGAAGGCCCAGTTCGACCTGACACTGGGGGGCTCCCTTCCGGAACCCAAGCTGGATGGCCTGCTGTCCCTGAAGGAGGGGCGGATGCAGCTGCGGACCTATCCGCAGAGCGTGGAGGATCTGGCTTTCAACCTGCACTTCAAGGGTCGGGATGTCATGCTCCTCGAGTCGGATCCCCTGCGAGGCCGGCTGGCCCAGGGAGACCTGCGGGCTTGGGGGGTGATCACCTGGGAGCTGGGGGGAACCGCCGCCTACGACCTGCAGACCCGGCTCACGGATTTCCAGTTGCGCGATCTGCCGGTCGGGTTCGAGCTCTACGGGGACTTGAACGCGGTCCTGCAAGGTACCAAGGAGGAAGGAGGCATCCTCTCCGGCACCCTCCAGGCCCGCCGGATGCTGTATCAGGCTGACATCAACCTCCGGGATCTGATCCTGGCCAGTGCCACGGGCGGCACGCCCCTGTTGAGGGCGGTGGATCCCAACGATCCGCTCGGCCGCATCGACCTGGACCTGGATCTCGTTCTCAGCCAGCCTTGGGAGTTCGATACGAACCTGCTCAAGCTCCAGGGCAGGCCCGTGGGGGCGTTCAAGATCCTCGGCACGCTCGCAGAACCTGGGCTGAAGGGCAAGATGGAGATCCTGCCGGGTGGCCGCCTCACCAACTTCCTGCCGGCCGGAGACGTGGTGCTCGAGCGGGGCAGCATCGAGTGGCCGAGCATCCAGGTGCGCTATCCGAACCTGGATCTCCAGGGCCGCGTGGACGTCCCTCCCTACGTGGTGAATCTCGCCATCCGGGGCAACCTGGATGGATTGGAGATGAAGCAGACCTCCACGCCTTCCCTGCGGCAAGACGAAATCACCGCGATCCTCATCGACCCCTCGCTGGCCCCCAGCATCGGCTCGCTCTCCGGTCCCGCCTCCC
Organism: uncultured Mesoterricola sp.; assembly: GCA_964479495.1. Lineage (GTDB taxonomy): Bacteria > Acidobacteriota > Holophagae > Holophagales > Holophagaceae > UBA1801. Next base: position 9,860 of record CAYZND010000073.1, on the reverse strand, counting down.
AGACGGCGATCAACTATGGCCTGGCGAACACGGGGAGCGGCCTTGTGACCACACTGGCCCTGGCCAACTTCCAGGAGAGCGTGCGCCGGGCCTTCGGGCTGGACCGCGTAAGCGTGGCGTGGCGCACGGGTTCCGGCACCGGATCCCCGGAGACCAGCGTCACGGTCGGCAAGAGCGTCAACCTGTTCGGTCACCGCACGCCCCTGGTCCTGACCCACCAGAAGACAGGCGATATCTCCACCACCAGCGGGCAGGTGGAGTGGCGCTTCGGCAACCTTGTCCTGCTGCTGGGTGTCAGCCAGAGCGGGGCCAATGGGGCTGCCCCTTCCGGCGAGATTCGCCACACGTGGAGTCCGGGATGGTGACTGTCCGTGCCTTCGCCCGCTATCGGGAACTGCTCGGTTTCGAGAGCCTTGATTGGCCCCTGCCGGATCCACCCACCCTGGGCGCCCTGCTGGCGGACGCGCGTTTCAAGGCCATCCCTGCCGAGGCCCTGCTGGCCGTGAATCAGTGCTTCGCGGATCGGAACCAGCCGCTCCGGGACGGTGACGAAGTGGCCTTGATGCCTCCCGTCTCCGGGGGCTGAGTCAGCCTTCCAGCTGCTTCTCGAGCAGGCGAAGGGCGGCCTTGGAGCCTTCCCACCGCATCAGCTCCCGGGCCTCCGAAATGGAGGACCAGCGGCACTCGCTGTGTTCTTCCGGGGCCAAGCGGATCACCGCATCCGATGGCACCTCAACCTGGAAGCAGCTTTCCCGGTTGAATCGGGGCTCCCCGTCCGGCAGGCCGATGAGCTTGGGGTCCACCCAGAAGGCGTGCGAAAAATCCAGGGGACGGAGCGTTCCTGACAGGCCCGTTTCTTCCAGGAGCTCCCGATGGGCGGCGGCTTCCAGGGACTCGCCAGGCTCCACCATGCCCGTGACGCTGGACCACCAGAGGCCCTGGTCGGGCCTTCTCAGCATCATGAGGACTTCGGGTCCATTCGCGCCGCGCCGCCAGGTGAGCGCCGAGACGCTCTGGGACAAGGGGCTCACGGGCTGGGGATCCAGGGCCAGGATGTCCACGAGGTGCCCGGCCATCCGCTCCGCGGCTTGCTGCCAGGTGGGAGCCGAATCGCTGCGGAGCGACTGGAGGCTGCAGACGCCCTTGTCGGTGATGCCGCAAGGGGTGATCCAGCGGAAATGGGCAAGGTCGGGACGCACGTTGAAGGCGATGCCGTGGGTGGGGATCCAGCGCTTCAAGTGGATGCCCAGTGCGCCCAGCTTCTCCTGGCCCCGGGGCGTGCCCACCCAGACACCGGGGAACCCCTTCAGGCGGTCGGCAGGGACGCCGAAATCCGCGGCAGTGCGGATCATGGCCTCCTCCAGGCCCCGGACGAAGCGGCCGAGATCCTGGCGCGCCCCCTTCAGGCTGCAGATGGCATAGACCACCACCTGTCCGGGACCGTGGTACGTCACTTGCCCTCCGCGGTCCGTCTGGAAGACCTCGACGCCATGTTCCTCCAGGAAGGCGTCGCTGACGTGGATGTCCTGGCGGGTGGCGTTGCGTCCGAGGGTGAAGACGGGGTTGTGTTCAAGGATCAGCACCTGGTCCGGATGGGTCCCATCCGCCACGTACTCCGCCATGGCCTGCTGCATGCGCATGCCGGCCGAATACAGGACACGGCCCAGGACGCGGACCTGGGCGGGACGGGGGGCATCGAATCCGATCGCAAGCATTCCCAAAGCGTAGCGTATCCCCCAGAATCGAAGGTGATGTTCCAAAAACCTGCGACGATCGGCCGGTACAAGGTCCTCGGCGAGCTCGGCCGCGGTTCCATGGGGGTCGTCTACCTGGCGGAGGACCCCGCCCTGAAGCGGGAAGTGGCGATCAAGCTGGTGCACGGAGCCTCCATCGCACAGGAGGATGTGCTGGCCCGGTTCCGCCGGGAGGCGGAGATCTCGGCGCGGCTCAACCACCCCAACGTGATCATGGTTTTCGATGTGGGGGAGGAGAAGGGCTACGGTCCCTTCATGGCCATGGAGTATGCCGACGGCGATCCGCTCTCCGAGGTCCTGGCCCGGGGACCCATGGAGCCCGAGGCCGCCGCCCTGATCCTGATCCAGGCCTTTCATGCCCTGCAGGCCGCCCACACCCTCGGCATCATCCACCGGGACTTCAAACCCGAAAACCTGATCCTGACCCGCACCGGGCGGCTCAAGCTGATGGATTTCGGCATTGCGCGCCATCAGAACCCTGCACTCACGGGGTCCGGCGTCCTCTGCACCCCGAGCTTCGCCGCGCCGGAGATCCTGGACCAGAAACCCCCCAGCACGACCTCGGACCACTGGGCCTTCTGTGTCACGGCCTTCCAGATGGTGACCGGCGAACTGCCCTTCAAGACGGGCAGCATCAGCAGCCTCCTCTATGCCATCGCCCACGAGCCGCCCTCCTACCCAGTGGGCTTGCTCCCCGCCATCCGGCTGGTCTTCGAGCGGGCACTGGAAAAGGATCCCGCGGCGCGCTACCCCGATCTGAGGGCGTTCATGTTCGATCTGCTGGCTGCCATGCCGCTGGCGCCAGAGGTCCACGCCCGCTGCCTTGCCCTCATTGACACTTCCGAACCGGTGGGGGAAGGCACCACAAAGCGCTGGGCGGGGCTGGCGAAGGTCAAATCATCCGTGCCCTGGATCTGGTGGGTGGGAGGGGCTGCCGCGCTGCTGCTCCTGGCCGGAGCATGGCTGGCGAGGCGACCCGGGATGCGCCCGCTCACCCTCACGTCCTACCCGCCTCATGTGAGCGTGTTCCTGGACGGCAAGCCCATCGGCACGACACCGCTGCTGGATGTGTCCATTCCTGCAAAGGCACAGGTGGTGAGGCTGGAAAAGGAGGGCTACCAGACCCTCGAGCGCACCCTTCAGTCCGAGGATCGGATGCTGACGCTGACACTCACCGCCAAGCCCATGGTGTTTGACATCCAGACCGAGCCTCCAGGTGCCGAAGTGTTCGTCAACAATGTGCTGATGGGGCTCACGCCCCTGCAGGGATTGCAGGTGGCGGCAGACCGGACCCATCGCTTGCAGCTGCGGAAGGCGGGCTTCGAGCCGTGGATCGGCGATCTGGTTCCCGGAGAGAAACTTCCGGAGCGCATCCAGCTCCGGAAGCTGAATCCTCCCCAGAAGTCGTTCTGGAAGCGTCTGTTCAGCGGTAAATAGCTGCGGCTAGACCTGGGGCAGGTCGTCGTCGGCGAGCACCTTCTCCGTCTGGGCCTTGCGGAAGGCCAACACCAGCTCGCGGATCGCCGCATCGGAAGTGGCCAGGCACTCGGCGGCGAACAGGGCGGCATTGATGGCGCCGGCCTTTCCGATGGCGAAGGTGGCCACCGGGATGCCCGCAGGCATCTGGACCGTGGAGAGCAGCGAGTCCAGGCCATCCAGGGCCCAGCCCTTCATGGGGACACCCAGGACCGGCAGGTGGGTCTTTCCCGCACAGAAGCCCGCCAGATGAGCGGCACCGCCGGCCGCGGCGATGATCACCTTCAAGCCCCTGGCTTCCGCCGTCTCGCAGAAGGCGATCACCTTGTCGGGGGTGCGATGGGCCGAGGCCACATGCGCCTCGAAGGGCAGGCCAAGCTGGCGCAGGGTCTTGGCGGCCTCCTGCATGGTGTCCCAGTCGGACTTGGAGCCCATTAGGATTCCCACGATCGGTTGTTCGGACATGTGGCCTCCGTGGAAAAGCAGCAATGCTTCACGCCCTCGATCTTAACCGAGGAATCCGCTGAGATCGGGTGGCAGCCGCCGCCTCAGGCCTGGCCCTTCTTGAACTGGGCGATGATGTCCTCCACGGACTGTTTCTTGTCGTCCGCGCTCAGGGAGGTCTCGAAGATCTTGTCCTGGGTGGCGGTCTTGCGGTGCTCGAAGACCTCCTTCTCCACCGTGCCTTCCTCGGTCTGGATCTTGAAGATGGCGAGGAGGCGGTTGAGGCCATCCTTGAACTGCTTGAGGAGGAGGACGACCTTTTCCACCTTCTGCCGGGTGATGTCCTGGAACTGGAGGGTGTTGAGAATCTCGAAGGACTCATCGGAGATGGTCCGCACCAGTTCCTGGGTTGCGGAGAGATCGACAGGCGGCAGCTTGGAGGTCATCTGGTGCTCGAACAGGAAGTCCAACACCTCCTGGGCCACCTGGGCCGGGTTCTCGCCGCTGCTGGCGCGGGCCAGGAATGCATCGATCTGGGTCTGGAAGCGGAGCTGGTTGTCCTGCATGGCCTGCAGGGCCTTGACTGCGCCGGTGAGGGCCCGGTTGGCCTCCTCGCTGGCGTTCATCAAGGTGTCCAGCCGGTTCATCACTTCCTGCGTCGCATGCTCCGTATCGGCGGTGATGGCGTCCAGCTGCGCCGCCAGCTCGGGCACCTGCGTGCTCTGCTGCTTGACGGAGGCATCCAGCTGCTGGAGGTTCTGCAGGGTCTGGTTGAGGCTCTGCACCAGCGCGCCGATCTCACCCTTGGCCTGGATGTCGATCTCCTGGTAGACCTTGCCTTCGGCCATGTCCTGGGCCACCCGGGCGAGGCGGGTCAGGCTGCGCTTGGACTCGTCCTGGATCTCCCCGCGGATCTGCTGGATGAGGTCCTGCAGCTTGTCGAGCCGCGTGTCCAGCGCTTCGCTCCGGTCCCGGAACTCCTTGAGGAGGCCTTCCGGCTCGTCGGAGGCCAGGACATGCGGTTCTTGCGGTTCGAAAGAGTCCATGGAATCACCTAGGGCGTGTTGGGCGCAGGCCGGATGCTGACAAATATACCTTCGGGAAGGCCCCAGGACTGCATGAGTTCCTTGGGAATGCTGACGATCTGGTCTTCGATGTCGTCCACGAACTTGACGGGCTGGATCGCCGCCCCCTCCGCCCAGAGGATCCTCACGTTCTTGATGGGGTCCCACTTGTAGGGTCCCATGTACCCCCAGACGGCGGCCACGGTCTTGGACAGCTCCACATGGTCGGTCTTCTTGAAGAACCCCGCCTTCATGGGCACCACGGAGAGCGTGACGGCCGGCTCGAGCACCTGGAGCCGGCCCGCCTCCTTGAGAAGGAGACAGGTCTGCAGGACGCCCACTTCACTTTGTTCCGAGGCCGTGATCACTTCCAGGAAGTCGCGGTACCCGTCAAGGAACGGAATGACTTTCTCGTCCTCGGGGAAGAGCTTCAGCCCCTGCGTGAGCTTGGAACCGTGGAGCCTGGGCCACGGCACGGCGTGCAGGTTCGGGAAGATGCTTCGCAGCCGCTTGCGCGAATCTGCGGTGCGGGCGGATTCCATCAGCAGGTCCTGGACCGAGCGATGGATGCTGGTGGGCACCTTGAACTGGGACACGACGAACTCGAACTCGCCCTTGTCCCACTCCAGCACCTCGAAGGCCGCCGATTCTCCCGCGGTCTGGGGCGTCTCGGCGTGGATCACCTCGCCGTTCTGCACGAACAGGGTGCCGGTGTGCTTGCCATTGATGACATGCAGCTTGCCGGTCTTCCGGTTCACATGGAGCAGCTGGACCACATCCACCAAGGAAAGGCTCTGCAGGTTGCCGCGGAGGGTCGACATCAGTCCGTGCCTCCCGGGAAGCTCCTCCGGGTCCAGGCCTCATGGAGCAAGTCCGAGGGAAGGAAGGACCGGCTGGTCATGCACGGACCTCCCGGATCCGGTCGAGCATCTCCTGCACGGCCCTCTCCATGCCCACCAGCACGGCCCGGGCGACGATCGCATGCCCGATGCAGAGCTCCTCGACATCGGGCAGCGCAGCCACAGGCGCGACGTTGCCGTAGTTCAACCCATGGCCGGCCGTGGGCCTCAGACCCAGCCGGGCCGCCAGCTTCGAGGACTCGCGCAGGCGCTCCAGTTCCGGCCCCACATCCGCACCGGCCGGGAGATTGGCGTAGTTCCCTGAGTTCAGCTCCACCGCATCGGCCTCGAGGCGCGAGACCATCTTCACCTGCTCCAGCTGTGGCTCGATGAAAAGGCTCACGCGGATGTCAGAGGCATGGAGTTCGCGGATGATCTGCCTGAGATGGGCCTGCAGGAAGACGGCGTCAAGGCCCCCTTGGGAGGCCAGTTCCTCGCGGGTCTCTGGCACCAGGGTCACCCAGTGGGGCTTTACGGGCAGCACCGATTCCACGGCATCCGGTGTCGCGGCGCACTCGACATTGAGAGGCACCGCCAGCACCTCCCGAAGCAGGCGTGCATCGCGGTCCTGGATGTGCCGGCGGTCGCTCCGCAGGTGCACGGTGATGGTGTGGGCTCCGGCGCTCTGGGCCAGCAGGGCTGCCGTGACAGGTTCCGGTTCGCGTCCCAGTCGGGTTTGGCGCAGCGTCGCTACGTGATCGATGTTCACGCCGAGGCGGGTGGTCACCATGGGGCTCCGGTGGGAATTGCAGGAGAAAGGGTTACATCCCAAAGACTAGCAGGGTTCTGGGAAAAAACACTTGAGGTCGTGGGACAATCCGCCCGTCCCCTCTGCATCTGGCCCTTGTCAGAGTCCCAGATCCAGGCGAGCGGCCTCTTCCAGGCGGGCGATGGCCAGCTTCATGGAGGCTTCCTCCCGGGCTTCGACCATGAGCCGGAGCTTGGGCTCGGTCCCCGACCAGCGCACCACGATCCTCAGCGCGTTCCCGTATGCGCGATCCAGCTCGCCCATCTCCCGCTGAAGCTGCTCGCACGCCTCGATGGGGCGACGATCCCGGGCCTGGAGGTTCACGAGCTTGAGGGGCCAGGGCTGGAACCGCCAGGACCAGCGTTCTGAAGGAGGCTTATGGAGTAGGGCATGGAGGCTCGCGATGGCTGTCGCGAGCCCGTCTCCCGACGGTCCCAGATGCTTCTGGATGATGTGGCCGGAGGCTTCGGCCGCGAGATCCCATCCTCGACGCCCCAGCTCCCGGAGCATGAACTTGTCGCCCACCTGGGTGCGGACGAAGGGGATGTCCAGTTCCCGAAGGGCCTGCTCCAGCCCTCCGTTGCTCATGAGGGTCCCGACTACCCCCGCCAGGGGCTCGTGGTTATGGTGGAGGTCCTGGGCCAGGAGCCAGAGCAGCTGGTCACCATCCACGACCTGGCCCTCTGCATCCACGAACAGGCAGCGGTCGCCGTCGCCGTCGAAGGCGATGCCGACCTGCGCACGGGACCGGCGAACCTCGTCCTGCAGGGCATCCAGGTGTGTCGAACCCACACCCATGTTGATGCGCGTGCCGTCGGCGGGGATGCCCAGGAAATGCACGGCGGGGCCTCGGAGCAGCCTCGGTGCCCAGGGGGCCGTGGCCCCATGGGCGCAATCCACAACGACCTTGAAGTCGCCGGGGAGATCGATGCCTTTCAGGTGTTCACAGTAGGCATCCACCAGCTTCGCGGAGGCTGCTGGCAAGGCCGCTGCATCCTGCAGGTTCGGCGTTGCGTCGAACACCGACTCGATGGCCAGCTCGTCCTCCTCCGAGAGCTTCTCGCCTCGCCCGTCGAAGCCCTTCAGCCCATTGTCCTCAGGGGGATTGTGGCTGGCGCTGATCATCAGCCCCCAGGCATCGGGCCGCTGCTCGGTGATCCAGGCCACGGCCGGGGTGGGCACCAATCCCAGGACGCAGAGCCGGATCCGATCCGAAGCCCCGGAGAGGAACGCCTTCGCCAGAGGCTCGGAGCTGGTCCGCGGGTCCCAGCCGATCACGAGCTCCTGCGCGCCTCGATTTCGAGCCACTTCCGCCCAGGCTCGCCCCCAGCGGGTAGCCTCGGGAAGGCTCAAGGGAGATTCGAGGGCGCGACCGCGCACACCATCCGTTCCGAAGTATTTCAAGGTCATCTGGGAGCCTCGTTCAATGCATGGGTAAAGCATGGGTCCGGAAGACGCGGTAGCCCCAGGCGGCAGCCTCGTGGTGGGCCTCGGCCGTCAGGGCATCCCGCTGGGCAGGGGGGAGTGAAGGAGTTCCGTTGCGCCAGGCGAGGAACCGCTTCCGGGAGATTCCGATACAGAAACGCTCTGGGGGCCAACCCAGGGCCGCCGGAAGACGGGGCAGGGCTTCCCAGATCGCAGCATCCTCACCATGGGTCGTGCCGAATCCGAACCCAGGATCCAGCAGGAGACGCTCCGGGGAGAGACCCGTCGCAAGGATGCGGTCTCGCATGGACGCCAGTTCGCGGATCGCACGCGCGGCGGTCGTTTCCCCCGAGCTGCCGTAGTCGGGCATGACGAGAGCGCCATTTTGGATGCGGCTGCGCATGGCGATGAGTCCGCAGGAGTGGGTTCGGACCAACTCAAGCAACTCCGGATCCGAAAACCCGGTGACGTCATTGAGCACTTCGACCCCAAGGGCGAGCCCCCGCCGGGCGATCTCGACATGCCTGGTGTCGAGGCTCAACGGGAGATTGGGAGCCTCCCGGCGCAATCGTTCCAGGACCGGGCCCAGGCGTCTCCATTCCTCTTCCGGGGAGATGGGGGTGGCACCCGGCCGGGTGCTTTCCGCACCCAGGTCAAGCAGACCGGCTCCGCGTTTTCGGAGCCGGTCCGCTTGATCCAGGGCAGACTCCAGCTCGACGTATTGGCCGCCATCGCTGAAGGAGTCGGGGGTAAGGTTCAGGATCCCGAGATAGGTGGGCCGTTCGAGGGACAGTGTTCCCGTCGCGATCCGCCAAGGCATCCGATCAGGCCGGATTCAGGGCAGGATTCAGTCCGGCATCGGGACCGGCGTCCGAGGACGGGGCAGGGGCTGCGGCGCTGGCCTTGGGGGGCAGCGTCTCACCGTTCATCAGGCGAGCCACGTCGTTGCCGTCCAGGGTTTCGCGCACCAGCAGGGCTTCGGCGATGGCGACGAGCTTGTCCCGCTTCTCCTCGATGATGGTGCGTCCACGCTGGTAGTTGCGCATGACGATGTCGTGGACCTCGGCATCGATGACGCGGGCGGTGTCTTCGCTGATCTCGCGGTGCTGCGCGAAGTCCCGGCCCAGGAAGATCTCCTGCTGGCCGCCGCCGTATTTCAGGGGGCCCAGCTTCTCGCTCATGCCGTACTCGGTGACCATGGCCTTGGCCATGTCCGTAGCCTGCTGGATGTCGTTGCTGGCGCCGGTGGAGAGCTGGTTGAAGAAGATCTCCTCGGCGATGCGGCCGCCCATGGAGATGGCGATGCGGCTCTCCATGTAGTCCTTGGTCGTGTTGTAGCGGTCCCGCTCCGGCAGCTGCCAGGTGACGCCCAGGGCGCGGCCCCGGGGGATGATGGTGACCTTGTGGACGGGATCGCTGTGCTCCACCACGGCCGCGATGATCGTGTGCCCCGCCTCGTGGTAGGCCGTGATCTTCTTGTCCTCCTCGGTCATCACGAGGCTGCGGCGCTCGCTGCCCATGTAGACCTTGTCCTTGGCGTTCTCGAAGTCCACCATCTCCACCCACTTCTTGCTTGTGCGGGCGGCCAGGAGGGCGGCCTCGTTGCAGAGGTTGGCAAGGTCCGCGCCGGCGAAGCCGGGCGTGCCGCGGGCGATGACTTCGAGGTCGACGTCAGGCGCGATGGGGATCTTGTCGTGGGTGTGGACCTTCAGGATCTCGTGGCGGCCCTTGACGTCCGGGCGATCCACGACGACGCGGCGATCGAAGCGGCCGGGGCGCAGGAGCGCCGGATCGAGCACGTCGGGGCGGTTGGTGGCGGCGATGAGGATGACGCCCTCGTTGCCTTCGAAGCCATCCATCTCCACCAGGAGCTGGTTGAGGGTCTGCTCGCGCTCGTCATGGCCGCCGCCCAGGCCCGCACCACGGTGGCGGCCCACGGCGTCGATCTCATCGATGAAGATGATGCAGGGGGCGTTCTTCTTGCCCTGCTCGAACAGGTCGCGGACGCGGCTGGCGCCGACGCCCACGAACATCTCCACGAAGTCCGAAC
>CAYZND010000072.1:0-12324 GCA_964479495.1 uncultured Mesoterricola sp. | reverse complement strand
TCACATGGTGGTACTTGATGGAAAGGGGGGCGAAGGCGGGGTGGCCTGGGATCCGGTGGGGCGAGTCGTGGATGACGATCAGGCCATCGGCCCGGGCTACGAGGCCTGCGAAGAGGCACAGGCCCACCAGGATCGATCGGACGCGAAACAGGATGCTGGACATGGGGTCTCCTCTTCACTCAAGCCCTGCCACGGAGGGGCGGATACCGAGGAATGCCTCCAGGTGGGAAACCCTTTCACCGACCTTTCGCTAGACTGACCCTGATGACTCAGACCTACCTGCAGCTGCGCCTCGACCTCGCTTCGGCCCTTACGGACTTCCTGGATCCCATGGAAGCCCACGCGGAAGCCAACCGCTGGTTCGAGGAAGGGCTGGGATGGGGCCGGACCTGGCTGGTGGCGCATGGAGGCGACCTCGTCCAGGAAGAGGAGCGGCGCTTGGTGGGGGAGTGGCTCCGGCGGCGCCGGACCGGCGAACCCTGGGCGTACATCCTGGGATGGGCGCCCTTCCGGGGGCACCGCTTCCGGGTGGATCGGGCCACGCTCATCCCCCGGCCGGAGACCGAGCTGGTCCTGGAGGCGGCCCTGGATGTCGGGAAACGGCTGGGGGTGGAGCGGGCCTGCGACATCGGCACCGGCTCAGGCATCCTGGCCGTCTGTCTGGCCCTGGAGACGCCCTGGATCGTGACGGCCACGGACATCAGCCCGGGAGCCTTGGCCATGGCTCAAAGGAACGCCCAGGATCTAGGGGCCACGGTGACTTTTCTTCAGGGCGATCTGCTGGCACCCATCGTCGGTCCCCTGGGGCTTGTGGTCTCGAACCCCCCCTATGTGGACCCCGCAGACCAGTCCACCTTGCAGCGGGAGCTGGCCTTCGAGCCCGCCTCGGCACTCTTCGCGGAGGAGCGGGGCCTGGCCTTGGCGGCCGAGTTGCTGCGTCAAGCCCGCTGGCGTGCCGCGCCCGGCTGCGTCCTGGAGATCGGGGCCGGGCAAGGCGAGGAGCTGAGGGGCAGGGCTCTGGGATTCGGGTGGAAGCGCGTGGCGGTCCACCAGGACCTGGCGGGCCATGATCGGGTGCTCATCGCCCTGGCCTAGAGGCCTGTGATGGCGAGCACATTCCGGAGCCTAAGGGGGCTTCGCCCTTGACCGAGGTCGGGTTAAATATGAGACTGAGACTCAATAAAGAAACGTGCTCCCGTCGCGGTGTCCGTTTCGAATCCGAGGAGACCTTCCATGGGACGTTCCCTGACCCAGCTCTGCCTGACCTCCGCCTGGCTCGCGTTCACGCCGCTGCATGCCCAGGAGATCCCGACCTTCAAGCTGGAAATGAAGGATGGCGTCATCTCCCCCGCTCGGCTGGAAATCCCCGCCGGGAAGGCTTTCCAGCTCGAGATCCGGAACAGTGGAAAGACGGCCGCGGAGTTCGAGTGCAAGCCCCTCAAGAAGGAGAAGGTCGTGGTGCCCGGGGCCACGGCGACGCTGTCATTCAAGGCGACCGCCCCTGGCCAGTATGTGTTCGTGGATGAGTTCCACGAGAACCTGCCCACGGGGCGTGGGCTGATCGTCCTCAAGTAGTCCAGCACAGACGGTTGATTGAAGGAGGTGGATCCATGGGACAGGTCCTGTTCATCGTCTGGCGGGAGAGTGCCGAGGCCATGCTGGTGATCGGCATCCTGCATGCGTGGCTGCGGGCGAACCCGGATCGGGGGCTCGGCCTGCGGCACCTCTGGGGCGGCGTGGCTGCGGGCGTGCTGGCAGCCGTGGGGCTGGGCGGAGCCATTCTCTGGTTCCAGACCTTCTTTGCGGGGGACGCCCAAGAGTATTTCCAGCTGGCCATGGTGCTCGTGGCCTCCGCCCTGATCCTCCAGATGGTGGTCTGGATGCGGAGGAACGGCCGCAACCTCCGGCGCAATCTGGAGGCCGGGATGGAGCGGTCCGCGGGCACCGCGAGCGGGCTCGGGCTCGTCACCCTGGTCCTGCTGGCCGTGGCCCGCGAGGGGAGCGAGATGGTCATCTTCCTGTACGGAACGGGCCTGGCTCAGCAGGGGGTGGATCTGCTCCGCTTCGCGGCCATGGCGGCGGCGGGCTTCCTGCTCGCGGTGCTGACCTTCTGGATCCTGCAGTGGGGCGGGCGGGTACTGTCCTGGAAGACCTTCTTCCGCATCTCGGAAGGCATGCTGCTGGTCCTGGCCGGTTCGATGCTCGTCTCGGGGGTGGAAAAGATGGAAGCTCTGGGCTGGCTGCCCAGTCTGAAGGACCAGCTCTGGAATACCGCCTGGATGCTGGATGACGGCAGCCGGATGGGCGGCCTGGTGGCTTCGCTGACCGGGTATCGCGCCCAGCCGTCCCTGCTCCTGCTCTTGGTCTATGCCCTCTATTGGCTCGCGATCTTCGCCGTGTTGAGCCATCGTGAGACCCCCAGGAAACTGGTCGCTTCGCGGGCCTGATGCGTCATGGCACGACCTCTGCTCTCTCTGAGCGTGGAGGCGCACCATGCGGAAATATTTGCCCATATTGATCGGTCTTCTGATCACTGGGTGCTCCTTGCCTCAGGCCCACGATTCCATGCTGACCACCAAGCCCAAGATTCCTTACGTGGAGGAAGTGCCCGTCCCTGCGCCGCTTTCCGAGGGATCCCTCTGGCAGGACCGACCCATGGTGGGCGACCTCAGAGCCAACCGTGTCAACGACCTGGTGACCATCAAGATCTCCGAGAGCACCAGCGCCATCTCCAAGGCCGATGTGACAACGGGCAAGGATGGATCAAACAAGGTCAGCAGTTCGGCCCTGTTGGAAAAGATCCCGGTACTGGGGGACTACACCACCAGCGGCACCACGGCCACCACCAGCAAGTTCAAGGGCAATGGAACCACGGGCCGCAGCGCCACCTTCAGTACCACCGTCACGGCCAGGGTCGTGAAGGTGCTCAACAACGGCAACCTGATCTTCGAAGGCTACCGGGACATCCAGCTCAACAACGAGACCCAGCGGCTCTACGTGGCCGGGCTGGTGGACCCCCGGCGCCTGGACGCCGCCAACACCATCAACTCGGACCAGGTGGCCGAGCTGCGTGTGGGCTATGGCGGCAAGGGCGTGGTGGACGAGACCTTGAAACCCGGCATCATCAGCCGGCTCCTCAACCTGATCTGGCCCTTCTGAGGAGCGACCCATGCGCATCGCAGCCCTGTTCCTCGCCTGCATCTCCCTCCTAGGGGCGGACAAGAAGATCGAAGCTCCCCTCCGCGACGTGGCCCGCCTCATGGGCGTCCGCGGCAACCAGCTCCTGGGCTACGGCGTGGTCGTCGGTCTGGACGGCACGGGCGATCAGGCCAAGTTCACCATGCAGTCCCTGGCCAACCTCATGGCCCGCCAGGGGCTGGCCGTGAACGCCACCACCGTCAAGGTCAAGAACGTGGCCGCGGTCATGGTGACCGCCGAGCTGCCACCCTTCGCCAAGCCCGGCCAGCGGCTGGACGTGACCGTGAGCTCCACGGGGGACGCCAAGTCCCTGGCGGGCGGGACCCTGCTGATGACCCCGCTCCAGGGTGCCGATGGCCAGGTCTACGTGGTGAGCCAGGGAGCGATCCTCGTGGGCGGTTTCTCCGCTTCAGCGGGGGGGAACACGACCACCAAGAACCATCCCACCGTGGGCCGCATCCCGGATGGGGGCTTGGTGGAGCGGGCCATCCCCGGCACCTTCACCGAGCGGGCTTCGATCCAGTACAGCCTGGTGGAAGAGGACTTCACCACGGCCATCCGGGTGGCCAACTCCATCAACGAGGAACTAGGCGAGCTCGCCGCCAAGGCCATGGACGCCCGCACCGTGACGGTCGCGATCCCCAAGGAGTTCCAGGGGCGGGCCGTGGAGCTGGTGGCCCGGCTGGAAAACCTGCCGGTGCAGCTCCAGCCCAAGGCGCGGATCGTGGTCAACGAGAAGACGGGCACCGTGATCCTTGGATCCGATGTGAAGATCGGCGCCGTGAGCATCGTTCAGGGGGGGCTGTCCATCGTGGTGACCTCGACGCCCCAGGTGAGCCAGCCCGAGCCCTTCGGCAAGGGCAAGACCGTGGTCGTCGACAAGAAAGAGGTGACCGCCACGGAGGAGAAGTCCAGGAACCTCAGCGTCGAGCCGGGTATTTCCGTGGGGAAGCTGGCCGAGATGCTGAACGCCATGGGCGTCACCCCGAGGGACATGGTGGCCATCCTGCAGGCCATCAAGGATGCCGGTGCCCTCAATGCGGAGCTGAGGATCCTCTGATGGACGGAACGCCCCTCCTCAAGCCGACCACGCAGTCCCCCCAGGACCTGGTCGGTGTGTCCCTGCCGAGGCCGGGGGTGGACAAGGCTTCGGAGCACGAGGCTGCCCTCCTGTTCGAAGGCATGCTGATGACCCAGGTGTTCCAGGCCATGAGGAAAACCATTCAATCTTCCAACCTGTTCGGAGATGCGTCAGGGTCTCGTTCCACCTACGAATACCTGCTGGATCAGGCGGTGGTCGAGCACGCGATGGCCTCCGGGAAGGGCTGGGGGCTTGCGGAGCGACTGGAAAAAAGCATGGGCGACACGAAAAAAGTGGGCGACGGATTAAGCTAGGACTTGATCTCCCATCCCAGCCTGCCGATATGAATTGTGTCGAGGTGTCACCATGCGGGTAACCAGCAAGCCCAGCAGCCAAGGAACAGCGGCGGCCACGGGTGTGGCCAAGGCGCCGACCGGTTCCACGGTGAACGCCCCCTCGTCCGTCCACGGAGCCGAAGCCGTCGGGGATGCCCTGAGCGTGTCCAGCACCGCCCAGTTCATCGCCGTGGCCGAAGCCCATCTGGCGAAGGTGCCGGATGTCCGGACGGAGAAGGTGGACGCGCTGAAGGCGATGATGGATTCCGACCGGTACAACCCCGACGGAGAGGCCGTGGCCAAGGGCATCGTCAAGGAATACACCCCGCCCGCAGAGCCCTGATGGATTGACATGATCAGCCCGCTCGGACAGCGACAGATCTTCCAGACGGCCAACGTCGAGGCCGTGAGACAGGCCCAGGAAGTAAGCGAACAGATCCAGCGCGAGAATGTGCGCAAGCGCGTGGTGGACGAGCACCTGCTGGAGGACGAGGCCTCGGTGCGGGTGATCTCGAGCTCTGAGCGGATCCGGACGGACGAGCGTCAAGGCCGCCAGGAGCAGCAGGGCGCAGAGTCGCAAGGCGCCGAGGACAAGGCCAAACAGGAGGGTGGGGAGAAGCCGGCAGAGTCTGCCGAGACTCGCCTCGACTTCCTGGCTTGATGCGCCTGCAGTCCCCGGTGTGTGCGGTGTGAGCCAACTGGTATGCGCTTTGCGCAAGCCTGGGCAGGAGGTGTTCCCATGCTGCACTCGCTGCCCGCTCTCCTGGACGAACTGGAGCGCAGGCTCGTGGCCGGCGAGGATCCGGTGCCGCTCCTGGGTTCCGTGTGCTGGTCCGATGTCATCGACTGGCCCCGCAACCGTCAGGATGCCGTGAAGCTGCGGGGGCGGCTCAGCAGCATCAGCGCCCTCCTCAACGGGCTTCAGGCCCCCCTCCAGGCCACGCTGCTGGGGCTTCACCAGAATGCCGCCTACAAGGCCAAGGGTGGCATGGAGCTCCCCTCGACCCTTTCCTACCGGATCCAGGACTGCATTTAGCGGTTGTTTCCATCCAAGGAGGCTCCCATGCCGGGGCTGACTTCCAGCTTGAACATCGGGCTTTCGGGACTGCAGGCCGCCCAGGGAGCCCTCAACGTCGTTGGCCACAACATTGCCAACGTGAGCACTCCTGGCTACTCGCGGCAGCGGGTGGAGCTGAGCTCCAACCAGCCCCAGACCTTCGGGACGCTGGAATATGGCACCGGCGTTTCGCTCTCGAACATTCTTGGTGTGAGGGACAAGTTCCTGGAGATGCAGATCACCCAGAGCACTTCGCGGCAGAGCGGCGCCAATGTGCGGTATGCGGGCGTCGAGGGTGTCTCTTCGGTCTTCCAGGATGATGGCACCTCGGGGCTGAGTTCCCTGGTCCAGAACTACTTCCGATCGTTCCAGCAGCTGGCGGCGCGGCCCGAGGACGGCTCGGTGCGGACCAATGTCGTCGGCCAGGCCCAGAGCCTGATCAACGGCCTGAAGAGCCGCTACCAGTTGCTGGAGGACCAGCGCACCCAGGCGGACCAGAACATCACCACCACGGTCACGGAGATCAACACCCTCACGGCCCAGATCGCCTCGCTCAACGACCGCATCAGCTCCGAGCCCGTCCCGGGCGCCGACAGCGACGGACGGGATCAGCGCCAGGCCCTGGCCAACCAGCTGGCCAAGCTCGTCGGAATCCAGGTCTTCGAAGACAACCGCAGCCGGTTGCAGATCACCCTGGATTCGGGGGTGGCCGTACTGGTGAGCGGCGGTACGGCCTACACCATGAGCGCCGCGCCGGACAATTCGGTGCCCGTCCCCCTCGACAACAACTACAAGCGGGTATACGTCGACATGGGAGGCGCCGCCCCGGTGGATGTCACCACCCTCATCAAGGAAGGTTCCCTGGGAGCCAACCTGGAGCTGCGGGACACCACCCTGAGGGGCTACGAAGCCACCCTGGATGAGCTGGCGGCGGGCATCGTGGGCCAGACGAACCTGCTCCATCGGACCGGGTATGACCTGAGTGGCGCCGCGGTCGCTGCCACGGCCTGGCAGGACGTCTTTCTGGGAACGGCTGCAAATGGCGCGAACGGCCTCCCGGCGACGGTCAGCGCCGCGAACAATTACCGGGGCATGGTGTATGCGATGACCGTCAATGCGGCCATCGTGGCGAGTCCTTCGCGCCTCGCCGCAGCCAGCGCCGCCAACAGCCCGGGGAACAATGTCAACGCCCTGGCGCTTGCGAACCTCCAGAACGCGGTCAATACGGTGGATACGAATGCCGACGGAGCCGGCGATTCCGGTCCGTTCCACACCGTGATCTCGAGCCTGGTGAGCACCATCGGAACAGACTCTCAGCGATACGAGACCACCTCCACCACCCAGGACAACCTGCTCTCTGCGCTGCAGACCCAGCGGGACCGGATCTCCTCCGTGGACCTGGACGAGGAGGCCACCGCCCTTCTTTCCTACCAGCGCGGCTACCAGGCCTCTGCGCGCTTCATCAGTGTCATCGATCAGCTGACCGCCCAGCTGATCGCCCAGTTCGCCACCTAGTAAGAGGTGAGTCATGTCCCTGCGCACCGTGAATCCCTACATGTCCTACCAGGTCCTGCTGGACCTTCAGCGGACCAAGGATCGGATGGCGAACCTCAGCGAGCAGATCGCTTCCGGCAATCGTCTGAACCGGCTGGGAGAAGATCCCACCGCGTCGGCGCTGGTGCTGAATTTCGATCACTCCATCGAGCAGAACAAGGCCTATATCGAACAGGCCGACTCGGCGGCCTCCTTCCTCCAGACGACGGAAACGGTGCTGCAGTCCGTCAACGACTCCATCATCCGGCTGCTGGAACTGGGCGCCAGGGGCCTGGGCACCGGGATCACCGCCGCCGGGCGCCAAGCCATCGTGCCGGAGATCACCGGCATGAAGAGCAACCTGATCTCCCTGGCGAACACGCAGAGCCAGGGGAAGTATGTCTTTGCAGGAACCCGGACCACGACGGTGCCCTTCACATCCACGGCGACAGGGGCGACCTACGCCGGGGACCATAACGACATCTCCCTGGATGTCGCGGTGAGCACCACGGTGAAGACCAACATCCCTGGCGACACAGTCTTCTTCAACGGCGATGCCACGGCCGTCCCCACGGCCACCACCGGGCCCGGGTCCAGCGGGGATCTCTTCACCCAGGTAAGCAACCTCATTGATGGCCTGAACACGAACAACACAGCGACGATCCAGACGGCCTTCGACAACCTCAGGACCATCCTGGGTAACGTCAATTCCCTGCTCGCCGACGTCGGGGGTCGCCAGGCGTCCCTGCAACAGCTGACGGAGGTGACCAAGAACTACAACCTGAGCCTGCAGACCATCCAGACCAGCTACCAGAGCCTGGACTATCCGACCGCCATCATGGACTACACCAACGCCCAGACTTCCCAGCAGGCCTCCTTGAGCGTCCTGGGAAAGTCGAGCAGTCTGAACTTGTTCAATTACTTGGCGTGAGTCGGCAGGCCGGTGTTCGCGGCTTCCCCCAGGGGCAGTGCCGACAGGGGCAGCAGCCAGGCGGAGGTTCCGTTCTCCAGCAGCAGGGTTCCAGAACCCGGGACGAGCTTCACGCCATTCACCGGCTTCTGGAAGCCCTCAGGTACCGAAAGCGTCATCCACTTGAACCTTCGGAGCGACTTGTTCTGCGTATCCCAGCAGTAGAGCCGGTCCAGTCCCTGGCTCACGTAGGTCGGCCAATCTTCAAGTTTCACGGTAGGTAGTGCGGCGGGTGTTTCGGTGGGTGTCTCGGGCTTCCAGGGATCGGACGAGGTGTTCGTCACGGGTGCACTGCCCGCTGTTTCCGAAGGCACGGACAGGTCGAACCACAGCTTCCCCGTAGCATCCGCGCCCAGGAGATGGAGCAGGGAAGCGTCCTTGGTGAAAGGCTCCGCCGTGGCCAGCTCCGCCGACGTCCAGGTGGCCTTGGGGGTGCCATCCGCCAGGACCTGGATCACCGAGCCGGGGGAGGGCTGCCACCAGTAGGTCTTTGGGCCGCCGCTCAGCACACCGCGGGTGTCCTGGAACCAGCCTGGATTGGCGTCGGGAAGCGGCTGATGCAGCCACCCTTTGGAACCCAGGTAGGCGGAGAGGCCCGCCTTGTGCGCAAGCAGGAAGGTCCATGCTCCCGTCGGTTTGAGGTCGGAGATCTCCTGGACCTCGGGCGGCAACTCGAGGGTCCTGGCCGCGGATCGGACGCCGGTCGGACCGGTCTGCTCCTTGCTGGCGAGCGCGAGGGGCAGGCGCACCGGGGGCGTCTTGGCACCGAATAGATACACCACCGCGTGAGAGGCTTCTGCGGCGGCCAGATGCTCACCGGGCGCTCGATGGAACCAGCGGATGTCCTTGCTCTTCAGATCAAGGGCGAGGACGAGCGAAGGCTCATCACTGCTGCCGCCGGGCAAGGCGTAGAGGAGCACGGCGACATCCCCATCGACGACGCAGGCATCCCGGAGTTCCGCCAGGCGGAAGAAACCATCCCGAACGCCGGTGGGCTTCGGGATGGCGTAGCTCGCCTGGAAGACGCCATCCTTGAACAGCGACACCTGCTGTCGGTCACTCTGGGTCACGACCTGGACGGCCGAAAGACCGCCAGGGAGTGGCTGCAGCCAGCGCAGGGCTCGAATGGGCGTCTGGGGATCCTCGTAGCGGACCAGGGTACCGCCCCCGGTGGGTGCGGTCTGGAAGACCATCGGGCTGTCCTCGCCAGGAGGAACTGGACCCGGCTTCCTGCGGCCCATCCACCACAGCCCCGCGACGAGGAGCCCGATCGCAAGGAGGAGCACAGCGATCTTCTTCATCGTGAGGTGCTCTGCTCGGCGAGAAAGGCTTCCAGGCTCCGCAGTGCCCGATCCCTGTAGGCCTGACCCTTGGCGGCTTTCAGTCCCCGCGCTCCACCAGCCCGCTTGAGGGCCCGGTGATCCAGGAGTCCGGGTTGCAGTTCAGGAAGGAGTCCGAGCATGGCATTCGTGGGACAGAAATCCTTGAGAGAGGCGTTCGCAAGATAGTGGAGCAGGGACCCAAGCATGGTCTCACGTGGGAGCGGGGTGGGTGGAAGACCTCGCAGGTGCCGGTCCACGAACCATGCTGCGGCAAGGCCGCTGGCTGCGGATTCCAGGTAGCCTTCAACGCCGCTCAGCTGGCCGCAGATCCAGAGGTTCGGCCTCTGCTTGACAGTCAGTGTTGCATCCAGCACGCCGGGGGCCTCCACATACGTGTTGCGGTGGATGCTGCCGAGGCGGGCGAAGATGGCCATCTCCAGGCCGGGGATGAGCCGGAAGACCTCCTGCTGGGCATTCCACTTCAGACGTGTCTGGAATCCCACCATGTTGAAGAGCCCCCCCGCGAGCGTGTCCTGACGCAGCTGGAGTGCCGCATATGGCCAGCGCCCCGTGCGGGGATCATCGAGTCCCACGGGCTTCATGGGGCCGTGCCGGAGCGTCTCGCGGCCGCGATCCGCCATCACCTCGATGGGAAGGCATGCTTCAAAGAAGGGGGTGTCGACATCATGGAGCTCCACCCGAGGGGCTGACAGGAGTGCATCGAGGAACCGGTCGTAGGCTGGCTGGTCCAGAGGGCAGTTGATGAAGTCCGCCCCACCCTTCCCGTACCGAGAGGCCCGGAATGCAATGGACATGTCGATGGAATTCGCTTCGACGATGGGGGCGATGGCGTCATAGAAATAGAGCCGGCGATTCCCGCAGGCGTCCACAAGCCACTGGGCCAGTGGATCTGCGGTGAGGGGGCCCGTGGCAAGGATGGTTGGCATGGAGGGATCCGCCGAAGTCACCACGCCGGAGACCCAGCGGATCCTGGGGTGCTGCCGCAGGTTCTCCGAGACTTCCTTGGCGAACGCCTCCCGGTCCACCGCCAGGGAGTTCCCTGCGGGGACCCGATTGCCCTGGGCGGTCCGGAGAATCAACGAGTCCATGCACTGCAGCTCTGCCTTGAGGATGCCTGTGGCGGAGTTGGGATCATCGCTCTTGAAGGAGTTCGAACAGACCATCTCAGCCGCCCATCCGGTCCGGTGGGCGGGGGTCTGCACCTCTGGCCTCATTTCGTGCAGGAGGACTTCGTATCCTCTCTCGGCCAGTTGCCATGCGGCTTCCGAACCAGCCAGTCCTGCACCGATGACCGCCACGTTCAGGGTCAAGCGACCTCCTTTGCCGCGCCAGGCCTTGAACGCGCTCGAACGCATTCTACCCCTGCGCCAAGCCCTTGAAGACCCTTGGGGCACCATGCGCGCATGGGACTGGCGGACAGCGAGCGCGACGAGGTCGCGTGAAGATCCTTTTGAACATCTCCATGGTGGGTGCACTGCCGTCCCGGGATCGACGCTGCGGGGCCCACCGCAGCACGTGGACTGTGGACACATTCGGAGTGGGCGCTGGAGTCCCGTCGTGCAGATTCCCTTGTATTTCAATGGCAGAAGCGCTGCCAGGGCGGCTCACAGAAAAAAGTGCTTGCGAAAACGTTGCGTCGTTGTAACCTAGTCATCTGCGCGATTGAGGTTGCGGCAGAAACGGAAGGCGGCGGGGGCCTAAAGGTCCTAGTTGCAGGAGCTGGAAGCGAGCGTGAGCAAGCGGCCAGGTTTCGATCCGAGCGTCTTTGAAAGTCGGATAGAGAGAATGGGAGCCTTTGAGTCGGCTTTGTCGAAAGACGGAGTAGACCAAACAATAGTAAATAGCCAGATCGATCTACGGATCGGTTATGAGCATAGAGATTAAACATGAGAGTTTGATCCTGGCTCAGAATGAACGCTGGCGGCGTGCCTAACACATGCAAGTCGGATGTGCCCGCAAGGGTGCATGGCAGACGGGTGAGTAACGCGTGGGGAACCTACCTCTTTGTGGGGAATAACGTTCCGAAAGGAATGGTAATACCGCATGAGACCACAGGCTGGGATGCTTGTGGTGAAACCCGGGGACCGTAAGGCCTGGGGCAAGGAGAGGGTCCTGCGTCTGATTAGCTAGTTGGCGGGGTAACGGCCCACCAAGGCGACGATCAGTAGCCGGCCTGAGAGGGTGATCGGCCACACTGGAACTGAGACACGGTCCAGACTCCTACGGGAGGCAGCAGTGGGGAATTTTGCGCAATGGGCGAAAGCCTGACGCAGCAACGCCGCGTGGGTGATGAAGGTCTTCGGATCGTAAAACCCTGTCGTCAGGGACGAAGGTTGTGTTCCTAATAGGGATGCAGCTTGACGGTACCTGGAGAGGAAGCCCCGGCTAACTCTGTGCCAGCAGCCGCGGTAATACAGAGGGGGCAAGCGTTATTCGGAATTATTGGGCGTAAAGGGCGCGTAGGCGGTGGTTTAAGTGAGATGTGTAATCCCCGAGCTTAACTTGGGAACTGCATCTCAGACTGGATCGCTAGAGTGCTGGAGAGGGTGGTGGAATTCCACGTGTAGCGGTGAAATGCGTAGAGATGTGGAGGAACACCAGTGGCGAAGGCGGCCACCTGGACAGTAACTGACGCTGAGGCGCGAAAGTGTGGGGAGCAAACAGGATTAGATACCCTGGTAGTCCACGCTGTAAACGATGAACACTTGGTGTGGTGGGAGTTGACCCCCGCCGTGCCGTAGCTAACGCGATAAGTGTTCCTGTCTCTTATACACATCTGACGCTGCCGACGAATAGAGAGGTGTAGA
>CAYZND010000071.1:3833-12487 GCA_964479495.1 uncultured Mesoterricola sp. | reverse complement strand
GTTGATCTTGTGCGCCCCGGTGTGGTTCAGGTCCTCCCGCTTGAGGAAGACCTGGGCGCCCACGTGCTCGGACAGGCGCCGCGCGGGGTACAGCGGCGTGGGGCGGCAGGTGAAGACGGAGAGGGCCTCTTCGAACGCCTGCCGGAACGCGGGGTCCTGCTGGGCGGCTTCATAGGCCGCTTCCAGCTCCTGAAGGGCGGGGCGCAGGGTCTCGGGCACGAACTGGCCGCCGTAGGGGCCGAAGTAGCCGCGCGTCTCGCGCACGGTTTCCGTGGCTCGTTCGTATTGGGCGGGCAGGCTCAGTGTGGCAACAGGCATGGCCGTTCTCCTTGCAAGGTGGTCCGTTCCAGGAGCGCTTTCAGCAGGGCGGCATCCTTGATTCCCGGCGCCGACTCCACACCGCTGCAGACATCGAGACCAGCGGGGCGGACGGCGGCGGAAGCTTCGAGGATGTTGGCGGGGGTCAGCCCGCCCGCGAGGATCAAGGGCCTGCGCCGGGCGAGTCGGGCGGCCAGATTCCAGTCGGCCCGGAGTCCCGTGCCCCCCGCCAGGGTGGGATGGGTCGCATCCAGCAGGAAGGCCGCCACGGGGAAGGCGTCGAGCCGGGACTCATCTTCGGCCCGGAGGAGCTTGATGACGGGCCGCTCGATGGCCGCGCACGCGCGGGGCGTCTCGCGGCCGTGGAGCTGGATGGCGTCCAGCCCGGCCACCTCCGCGATGGCGTTGATGCGGCCGGGGTCCACATCCACGAAGACGCCCACGCAGAAGGCCTCCCGGGGCAGCGTGCGGCGGATCTCGCACGCCCGGCGCGCCGTGACCGCGCGGGGGCTGGCGGGGTGGAAGATGAAGCCCAGGGCGGACGCGCCGAGCTCCCAGGCCAGGCAGGCATCCTCCGGGCGCGTGAGGCCGCAGACCTTCACGGGGATCATGGACAGACTCCGGCGGCCAGCAGGGAGCCGAGGGCGGCGCCGGGATCGGCCTGCTTCATGAAGCGGGTGCCCACCAGCACGGCGTCGTAGCCCAAGGTGCGCATCCGGACCAGATCTTCGGTCGAGGTGAGGCCGCTCTCGGCGACCTTCACGGCCCCGGCCGGCAGCTCGGGGGCAAGGCGGGCCGTGAGGTCCATGTCCATCTTCAGGGTGCTGAGGTTCCGGTGGTTCACACCGACGAGCTCCAGGGGCAGGCCCTCCACCTTGCGGAGGTCGGCCTCGTCGTGGAGCTCCACCAGGGCATCCATGCCCAGCTCCCGGGCCAGGGCGTGCATGGCGGCCAAGGTCTCCCGCTCCAGGCAGGCGGCGATGAGCAGCACCGCATCCGCCCGGGCGAGCCTCGCCTCCAGCACCTCGTAAGGGTCCACCAGGAAGCCCTTCGCCAGCACCGGCAGCCCCGTGGCCATGCGGGCCCGCTCCAGGTAGTCCAGGCGTCCGGCGAAGTGGGCCTCGTCGATGAGCACGGAGAGGGCGGAGGCGCCGTTCAGCTCGTAGGAGCGGGCGACGAACTCCACATCCCGCCCGGTCCTCAGCTCGCCCTGGGAGGGCGAGCGGAACTTGATCTCCGCGATGACGGAGATGCCTTCCGGGTTTCGCAGGGCTTGCCCGAAGGGCCGGGGTGGAGCCTGGTGGAAGGCCCGGGAGCGGAGCCCGGGTTCGGGCGCGAGCGCCTTGCGCCGGGCCACATCGGCCCTCCGCGCGGCGCAGTGATCAGCCAGCCAGGACATGGGGTTCCTCCTGGGGAATGTGGGTCTGGACCTCGTGGAGCTTGCGGCTGGCCTGGCCCCGTTCCACCGTCTCCCGGGCCAGCTCGAAGCCGTCACGAACGCTCGTCACGCGGCCCGCCACGAACAGCGCGCAGGCGGCATTGGCACAGATGGCGTTGGCCAGGGGGCCCCGCTCGCCGTTGAAGACGTCCTGGATGCGCCGGGCATTGCCGATGGCATCGGAGCCGTCGAGGGCGGAAGGCTCGATGGTGTTCGTGCCGAAGGCTTCCGGAGCCAGCTCCAGCTCCTTCCGTTCGCGCCCCTCCACGAGCACGGCCAGGGCCGGGGCGGTGAGGCTCACCTCGTCGTAGGGTCCCGGCGTGTGGAGCACCAGGGCGCGCTCCGTGCCCAGCTCGGACAGGACCTCCGCCAGGATGTACATGGCCTGTGGGTTCGGCACGCCGAGGATCTGGCGCTTGACCCGGGCGGGGTTGCACAGGGGGCCCAGCAGGTTGAAGGCGGTACGGAAGCCCAGCTGGCGGCGCACAGGTCCGATCTTGGCGAAGAGGGGGTGGTAGGCCGGGGCGTAGATGAACCCCAGGCCCAGCTGGCGCACCATGCCGCCCACCTGGGCGGCGCCCAGCTTGTAGGGGATGCCCAAGGCCGCCAGCACATCGGCGCTGCCGGTCCTGCTGGAGACGCCGTGGTTGCCGTGCTTGGCTACCGGCACGCCCGCGGCGGCCACCACGAAGGCGGCGGCGGTGGAGAGGTTCACGGTGTGCTGGCCATCGCCGCCGGTGCCGCAGAGGTCCATGGCGGGCACCTCCGTCAGGTCGATGGGGACCATGTGCTCCCGGAGGACTTCCACGAAGCCCAGGAGGGCGCTGGCGCTCTCGCCGCGGATGGAGAGGGCCGTGAGGAAGCTCGCCAGCAGCTCCGTGGAGACCGAACCCTCAGCGAAGGCGCGCAGGAGATGGGCGGCGTGCTCCCGGTCCACGGGCTCGCCTTTAACGGCGCGGAGGAGGGCTTCGGCGGTCATGCGGCCACCTCCTTCCGGCGGTGGATGCGGAGGAAGTTGCGCACCACCTGAACACCGAGCGGCGTCAGCACGGACTCCGGATGGAACTGCACGCCGACGATGGGATGCTGCGCATGCACCATGGCCATCAGCTCGCCGTCCGCCGCGTGGGCGATGGGCTGCAGCTCGGAGGGCAGAGACTCGCTCTCCACCACCAGGGAGTGGTAGCGGCCCGCCTCGAAGGGACTTGGCAGCCCCTTGAAGAGCGAGTGGCCCGAGTGGTAGACGGGGCTGGCTTTCCCGTGCACCAGGGTGGGGGCGTGGATCACCTTGCCGCCGAAGGCCTGGCCGATGGACTGGTGGCCGAGGCAGACCCCCAGGGTCGGGACCTGGGGCCCGCAGGTCCGCACGATGTCCAGGAGGTGACCCGCCTGGCTCGGCTCGCCGGGACCCGGCGAGAGCACCAGGTAGTCGGGGTTCCTCGCCAGCACGCCCCCCGCCGTGATGGCGTCGTTGCGGTGCACCTCGATGCGCTCGTGGAGGGTGCCCAGGAGCTGCACCAGGTTGTAGGTGAAGGAGTCGTAGTTGTCGATGACGAGGATCATGGGATCTCCAGGCTCAAAGGGGGCAGACGGGCAGGAGGACCTTGCGGGGGGCGGAGCTGACGGGTGCGCCGAGGGCCGCTGCAAGGGCGGCCTTAACGGGCGCCAGCTTGTGGCGGCATTCGTCGAACTCCCGCTCGGGCACGGAGTCCGCCACGATGCCTGCGCCCGCCTGCACCTGGGCGATGCCGTCCTTGATGACGGCGGAGCGGATGGCGATGCAGGTGTCCGTGTTGCCCCGGTAGTCGAAGTAGCCGATGGCTCCGCTGTAGACGCCCCGGGCCGCGGGCTCCAGGTCGTGGATGATCTCCATGGCGCGGATCTTGGGCGCGCCGCTGACGGTGCCTGCCGGGAAAGTGGCGAAGAAGGCGTCCACGGGGTGGATCTCCTCCTGGAGCTGGCCCGTCACGCTGCTCACCAGATGCATCACGTGGCTGTAGTTCTCCACCACGCGGAAGGCGGCCACCTGCACGGAGCCGTAGCTCGAGACCCGGCCCACATCGTTGCGGCCCAGGTCCACCAGCATCACGTGCTCCGCGCCTTCCTTGGCGTCGGCGAGCAGGTCCTCCCGCAGAGCCTGGTCCTCGGCGGGCGTGGCCCCCCGGCGGCGGGTCCCGGCGATGGGACGCACCTCCAGCTGCCGCCCTTCCACCCGGGCCAGCATCTCCGGGGAGGCCCCCAGGATCACGGCGTCCTCCTGCTCCAGGAAGAAGTGGTAGGGCGAGGGGTTGGACATGCGGAGCAGGCGGTAGACATCGAAGGGATCGCCCTCGAAGGGGATCCGCTCCTGGATGGAGAGCACCACCTGGAAGATGTCCCCGTCCACGATGTGCTGCTTGGCCCGGGCCACGCCCTGCAGGAAGGTGTCCCGCACCAGCTCCGAGGGCTCCGGCAGGCTCCCGGCGCCCTGGGCCAGGGGAACGGCTCCGGCCGAACGCAGGATGCGTTCCAGGCGATCCAGGCGGAGCTCGGCATCCCGGTAGGCCTCGTGGGCGGACCGGTGCTCCGGGAGGACGGCGTTGGCGAGGAGCACCACCCGGCTCTCCACATGGTCGAAGACCACCAGGTCGTCGAAGCGGTAGAGGGAAGCATCCGGCAGGCCGAAGGGGTTCGCCTTCACGGGCACGCGCTCCGTCGAGGCCGCACAGTTGTAACCCAGGTGGCCCACGTAGCCCCCGCCGAAGCGTGGCAGGCCCGGAGCCTCGTAGGGCCTGAAGGTGGCCAGCCGCGCCTTGAGGACCTCCGGCAGGCTGTCTCCTTCCAGGATCACGACCTCGCCGATGCGGGCCGTCGTGCGGCCTTGATCCGAGGTGATGCGCTCCCGGGGGTTCAGGCCGAGGATGCTGAAGCGGGCCACGTGGCGACCGCCCTCCACGCTCTCGAAGAGGAACCCCCGCTCTCCCGCCCGCCGTGCGGCCAGGTAGATGGCCACGGGGGTGAGGGTGTCGGCGGCGAGGGTCCGGGCCAAGGGGATGACGTTGAAGTCCCCGGCGAGGCGCTCGAAAGTCTGCATGTCCATGGTGTCTCCTGCCAAGTCGTCCAAAAGGAAAAGGGCCCGTCGGAATGCCGACGGGCCCAGGATCGTGATTCGCGTCTCGCTAGTCGGTGCGCCTCACAGACCTCGCCCCTCGGCGGCTAAACCACCACCAATAGGAACGGTTGACGAGGCTGATGGACACGCAGGTGCTCCGAATAAGTCCCGTGAGGGGATGCCAAGACCCTAGCATGATTCTGTAAATAGAAACAAGGGGTATCCCGGAGAAACGAATCCTGAGTGGTAGCGTTCCTGTTTCCGCGCTGCATATTGAGTCCTGGAGTCATGCAAATGAACCATCGCGGAAGCTGGGTTCGATCAGGGGCCATTGCGCTCGTCCTCATGCTGGCGATGGGGGGCTGCACGAAGGGGACGCCGGCTCTCGCGCCTCCCGCCACTCCGGGCCGCTTTGCTTCAGAGCTCGATTTCGTGGTCTGGTCCTACGGCGGGATCTTTCAAGATTGGGAGAACCGGGGAAAGACCCCCGGACCGGAGCCGATCCAGATCCCTCCCGCTTATGCCTGGGGCTTGATACCCGAGAATGCCACCACCTTCCCCCAGGCCATCACGGCCGCCGCCGAAGCCCAGGCTACCGGCCTCGGCTCCAGCTTCTGGGCACCCGCCTCCGATGCGGATCTGGTCACCCTGGCACAACGGCTTCCCCGCCTGCGGGCCCTGCTCATCTGGGAGTCCCCGGAGGTCTCGGACCAGGGCCTGGCCGCGCTCAAGGGTCTCCGGGACCTCAGGCTCCTGGCCCTGCAGCACTGTGATCGGATCACCGATGCCGGCCTTGTGCAGCTCCAGGACATCCGTGAACTTCAGGGGCTGGAACTGGGCTACTGCAGGCAGGTCTCGGTGGAAGGCCTGGCATCCCTGAAGGGCCTCCAGCACCTTCAACACCTCACCCTCCAAGGAGACCAGATCGACGATGCCGCCCTGGCCCGGATCGGTGCCCTCGAAGCACTGCAGTCCCTCGATCTGTCCTGGTGCGACCGGATCACCGATGCGGGGATGGTCCACCTGACGGGACTGAAGGCGCTGCGCAAGCTCAACCTGGCCAAGACGCCGATCGGTGATGCCGGGCTCGTGCCGCTCCGCGGTCTCAAGAACCTGCAGTCCCTCAACCTGAAGGCGTGTCCCCGGGTCACGGAGGCCGGAGTGATGGAGCTGCGCAAGGCCCTGCCCCTGGCCAGGATCGACCACTGAACCACCGAAGGAACCGGCCCCCCGTCAGCCCTTGCTCAGTCCACCGTCACCTGGCCCGCGCTGCGGGGATCGAAGTCGATGCTCGCCTTCTTGCAGGCGGTAATGAAGCTCTCGCGCTCCTGGCAGCGCAGGTAGGCTTCCATGGGATCCACCACGCGGGAGAGGATCAGCTGCACCAGGGCGTCGTTGTGGCTCATCTGCCCGTAGCGGCCTCCCTTCATGGCGCCCGGGATCTGCTCCAGCTTGTCCGAGCGGATCAGTTCGGCGATGGCGGGATTGACGAACAGGGTCTCGATGGCCGCCACCCGGCCGCCCGTGGCCCGCCGAAGCAGCGTGTGGCCGACGATGGCCTTCAGGCAGTTGGCCAGACGACCGTGCACGTGGGACTGGCGGCTGGCGGGGAAGGCGTCGATCAGGGCGTAGAACGTATCCATGAGCGACGTGGACTGCAGGGTGGCGAAGACGACGCGTCCGGAATGGGCGGCCTGGAGGGCCAGGTCCATCACCTCCGCGTCCCGCAGCTCTCCCAGGGCAAGGATGTCCGGGGCCTGCCGCAGGGCCGACCGGATGGCCTGCCGCTGGCGCGTGGCGTCCCGCCCGATCTCCCGCTGCCGCAGCAAACAGGATCCCTTGCCGAACTCGAACTCGATGGAGTCCTGGATGGTCAGGATGTAGTCCTTCCGGAAGCGGTTGGCGATGTCGAGCAGACAGGCCATGGTGGTGCTCTTGCCCGAGCCCATGGGACCGGTCAGGAGCACGAGGCCCTGGCTCAGGTGCGCCAGACGCTGGACGGTCTCCGGGAGCCCCAGGGTGTTCGCGTCGGGCACGGCCTTGGGAATCACCCGGATGGACACGGAGGGGCCCGAGGCGTCGTGGAAGAGACTCAGGCGCATGCGGCACATCAGGGTGCCGTCATCGTAGCCGAACTCCGTGTCGCCCCCGCCCTGGTAGACCTCCAGGTTCTTCTGAGGCGTGACGGGCTTGATGAGCTCTTCGAGGTCCTTGGCGGGGAGCATGCCCAGGTCCTCGAGGACTTCCAGACGTCCATCCAGGCGCATGATGGGAGGCTCCCCGGTGTTCAGGTAGAGATCGGAACCCCCTGCCGAAAGGAGCCGGGAGACCAGGCTGCTCAGCTTGAGGGGCTTGCCCGGGGATGCGCTGGTACCACCGGCGCCTGAGGTCGGCAAGGTCCCCGAGGAGGACCCTCGGCCCACGACGATGCGGGTGCCCAGGTTGGTCTTGGCCGCGAGGATCTGGAAGTTGTCGCCGTTGAAGACATAGTCGAAGGCCGTCTTCTCGCCGCGGAGGTACGACGTATGAAGGACCTCGGGCAGCACCTCGCGGATCAATCCATCCAGCACCGTCCCCATGAGCTCTGCCGAGCTCAGGGCCTGCCGGTGTCCCCCGGGCAGCTCCACCACAGGGAGGTCGCCGGGATCCAGACGAAGAATGGGAGCCCCCCGGCTGATCATCTGTTCAAGGAACTTGTCGATCTTGGCCATGGCGGTGCCTCTGCGAAGGATGCTGGATGTATGGGAAGCCTATCCAATCCTTGGACGGATGCTCGAAAAAACAAGAGGCTTTCTTGGGATTAATCGCCGCTCTTGGAGGGCGTTGGCGCCTCCTGGGTCCGGCCGCAGCCGGTGCAGCGATGGAACCACTGGCCCTTGCGGGTGGAGGCGATGACGCGCATCGTCTTTCCGCAGGTGGGGCACAGGATCGCTTTCGGCGCCTCCGTTTGGGCCTCCTCCTGCCAACGGTCGCAGGCGGTGCAGACCTTGGCGCCGCTCCGGGTGGTGCGCACGGGCCCCAGGCAGGTGGCGCAGGTCTCCAGGGGGCGGCCCTCGGGGTCCGTGTCGAAGGTGACCTTGCATTGGGCTCCCGCGCAGGAGACGTAGTGGCGGCCTTTCCAGTCGCGCAGGTGCAGGCCGCCGCCGCACCGGGGGCAGGCCCCAACGACCGGTCCGAAGACGCGCTTGGCCTGAACCGGGGCCTGCCCCTTGATGCGCTCCACGACTTCGGTCACGAAGGCGCGGATGTCCGCCATGAAGTCCCCCCGCTGGACCTCGGTCCTTCGCATACGCTCCAGTCTCGCTTCCCACTCGCCCGTGAGCTGGGGGCTCTTGAGGGACTCCACCTGGATGGACTGGATCAGGTCCAGGCCCTTGGCTGTGGGCTGGAGGATGTTCCGCTTGCGCTCCACGTAGCCTCGCTTGAGGAGGGTCTCGATGATGTTGGCCCGCGTGGCCGGCGTGCCCAGCCCGCAGTCCTTCATGGCGCCCTTCAGCTCCTCGTCGTCCAGCTCCTTGCCCGCGCTCTGCATGGCCCCCAGCAGGTCCGCCTCGCTCATGCGCTTGGGGGGCGTGGTCTTCCCCGCCTTGGGGAAGAGCTCCTTCGTCTCGACGGGTTCGTCCTTCTTCACCGCCGGAAGGGTGCCGGAGTCCTCATCTTCCTCGGACTCGCCGGCCTCGCCTGCATCTTCCTTTGTCTTCTTGGGACGGGAATGGGGCGGGTCCACGGCGGACCAGCCCAGCTCCTTCACCACGGTGCCCGTGGTCTTGAAGGCCGCGACGGCGCGCGTGGACGATGTGAAGACCT
>CAYZND010000071.1:0-3823 GCA_964479495.1 uncultured Mesoterricola sp. | reverse complement strand
CCTTCTCGATCTTCGTGATGATCGTGGTCTTGCCTTCGATGCGCTCGGGGAAGAAGGCAGCCAGGAAGCGTCTCGCGATCAGCTCGTAGATTTTGAGTTTGTCGCCGGAGAGATTCTTCGCCGGGTTCTCCGTGGGCACCAGGGCGGAGTGGTCCTCCACCTCCTTGTCGTTCACGAAGCGCTTGTCCAGCTTTATGGGCCAGCGCTTGCGCAGGTCCTCGACGAAGGGCTGCAGCTCCGCGAGCTGGCCCTGGGCGATGGCCTTGATCCAACCGGAGGCCTTCTGGGCGTCTGCCTCCGTGAGGTAGCGCGAGTTGGTGCGGGGGTAGCTGATGAGCTTGGCTTCGTACAGGTCCTGGGCCACCTCCAGCGTGTGCTCCGCCGTGAAGCCGAAGCGCTTGTTGGCCTCCTTCTGAAGGTTCGTGAGGTCGTAGAGGAGCTCGGGCTTCTTCTTCTCGGTCTTGGCCGTGACGGAGGCGATCTTCCCCGGCAGGCCCGCAAGCTGCGCCGCCAGGGCCTTGGCGGCTTCCTCGCTCTCGAAGCGGTCGCCCGACCTGCCGAACCACTTGCCCTTGTAGGTGCCTCCCTCGGCTTGGAACAGAGCCCAGAGGGTCCAGAAGTCCTTGGGCACGAAGTTCGTGATCTCCAGCTCGCGGTTCACCAGCAGGGCCAGGGTGGGGGTCTGCACGCGGCCGATGGAGTAGACACCCTCGCCGCCCGCCTTGCGCATGACCAATGTTTGCGCTCGGGTGCCGTTGATGCCCACCAGCCAGTCCGCCTCCTGGCGGCTCCGGGCAGCGTCCCGCAGGCCCGTGTAGGTCTCGCCGGGTTTCATCCTCCCATAGGCCTCGCGGATGGCGTCGTCCGTGAGGCTGGAGGTCCAGAAGCGCAGCACGGGCTTCGTGCAGCCCGACAGCCGGTACACCAGGTCGAAGATCAGCTCGCCCTCGCGACCGGCGTCCGTGGCGTTCACCACCTCGGTGATGTCGTCGCGGTTCAGGAGCCGCGCCACGGTCTCGTACTGGTCCTTGGTCTGCTCGATGGGGGCGTAGCGGAAGGCCTCGGGAAAGAAGGGCACCGTGTCCAAGCGCCAGGACTTCAGGTTCGGATCGTAGCCTTCGGGACCGATGGCCTCCACGAGATGCCCGACGCACCAGGTCACCAGCACGCCGCTGCCCTGGATGAAGCTGCGTCCGCTGCCCTGGATGCCCAGGGCGGCGGCGATGGCCCGGCCCATGCTGGGCTTCTCGCTGACGACGAGGCGCGTCATGTCGCGGGGATCCGGTAGGTCATGCGTGCCGCCCGCCGGCCCGGCACCACGAGGGAATCCGTCTCTCCGGTCTGCACCGCCCCCATCTTCAGGTAGAAGGCCTTGGGCTCGGGTCCGCAGACCAGGTGGATCTGCTCGATGCCATGGGTCCGGCAGTGGGCGGCCATGTGCTCCCACAAGGTCCGTCCCAGGCCGCGGCCCAGCTGGGCGGGATCCAGGTACATGTATTCCAGCTCCACGCCCTCGTCGCCCCGAACCAGGGCGTAGAACCCGAGGATCCGGCCCTCTTCCTCGACCACGAAGACCACGTGCTCGCCGATGAAGGCTTCGGTGATCCGGTAGTCCTCTCGGAAGGGGGCCATGAAGGCCGCGTCGTAGCCCCAGTGGGCCTCGGAGCGCGCGGCAAGGTCTGTGAGGCAACTGGAGTCGTTGGGCCGGGCGTGACGGAAGTGGAACATGGGAATCCTGTCGTATTCAGGCGGACCCCTAATCCTGCCATGGCCACCCTGAACTGCGGGTGAGCCGCGAGATCAAGCCCCAGGTTCTGTGCCGATGAATGGGCTTACGATGATCGCCTCCCTCGCCCGGAAGCAACGGTCAAGACGGCGTTCGTGGGAAGCAACATGTTAGCCTGAACGGATCCAGGAGCCTTGACCATGTCTGCGCACAAGCCCCCCCTGAACCTTCGCTCTGTCGCGTTCTTCGGTGCGGTCCTGCTGGCCTCCGCCCTTCCCGCCTCCGCCGCCCAGGGGTACTGGAAGTACAGCGACTATGTGCTGTCCCCTTCCTCCGCACAGCTGGCGGCGATCAAGCCTGCCCCCGGTCGGGTGCACGAGGTCAGGGGAAATGGAGCAGTCCAGCCGGGTCCCGGGGACGGTAAGGGCTCCATCGAGCTCTTCTTCAAGACCGATGATGCGGACCGTGCCGTCATCCTAGGTTCTTCGACCCTCACCTTCGGAGCTGGCGCCTCGCTGGAGACCCTTCAGCCTGGACAGAAGGTCACCTTCCAGGTGAGTGCCTCGGCAGAAGGAAACGACAAAGCCCGCGCCCTCAATGGTCGTGCTAGGGGAGGCCTCTGGATCGACAACGGCGACTATGCCGCCCAGACGGAAACGCCCCTTGGGAGCACGCGGAGCGCGCAGGGCGTGGCCACGATCCCCGGCGGTGGTCCCGGGGGCACCATGACGATCAATGTCAAGAGCCACCTGAGCCACAACGGCGCGATTAGCCAGACCCTCACCATGCGCTATGCCTGGGTGGCCGCTGTGGCCCCTGTGGTTGCGCCTCCCGCAGCCGTTCCCTCCTCTGGAGCCTGGGCGGGAACTTGGGATACGGCCTTCGGGACCATGGTGCTCCAGCAGCAGGGGAGCAAGGTGAACGGGACCTATGACTACAAGGATGGCCACATCGAGGGGACCGCCCAGGGCGCTGAGCTGCGCGGTACCTGGGTCCAAGCCAATGCCCGGGGACGCTTCGTATTCAAGCTGTCCGGGGACGGCCGGAGCTTCACGGGCACCTGGGGCTACGGCGAGAGCACCACGAACGGAGGCTGGTCGGGCACCCGGCGCTGATCATGCCAGCGGCCGTGCGCCTCTGAGGCCCCTCTGCCCTCAGTCGTGCCATGACCGCCCGATGAAGTCCGGCATGCACGGCGAGAGAGCGTGCCGCAGGACGCTGGCGGTGTAGGACTCCTCGAAGTAGGGGCGGAGCACTTCCGAGAACTTGGTGAGCGTGGTGCCTTTGGCCACGTCCTCGTCGAAGAGGAGCACCGGTCCCTCCCGGTACTCCGCCAGGAAGGCGGTGTCGCTGGGGGCGATGATGGGTGCGGTGTCGTTGCGCTTGAACATGGAGAAGCGGATGAAGTAGAGCGGCGCCTGCAGCATGTTTGCCAGTACGAGACCCGAGAGGATGGAGCCGTGGGCGGCGCCGACGATGAGCGTTGGCGACACGTGCTTCCGGATGTAGTCCGCCAGGTCCTGGATCTTGGAGGGCTGAGATGCCCGCCAGGTGTACTTGTCCTTGGTGCTGGTGTAGATGAAGCCCGAGATGACCTCTGGAAGATCGCGGATGAAGGCCTCCAGCCGGCCGGGGCTGTCCGCATCCAGGCCATAGAGGGCGCGGGCCATGGCGATGGAGGCGCGGAAGAACTCGTTCGTGTGCTGGACCATGTGGTCGGGGTACCGCGCCCGGAAGCGCTCGGCCTCGCTGATCTCGAAGTAGTAGGTGGGGTGCAGGGGCAGCCCCTGCTCGACGCAGACCTTGAAGTTGAGTGCGATGTTCACCAGCGCCGGGGTGAGCAGGTACAGGGCGATGCAGTCGTCCCAGTAGGGGGCCGGCAGGGTGGCCGGGGAGGAGAGGGCCTCCTCCTTGCCCGCAAGGATGCCCGGCAGAAGGGTCTGGATCCGGGACAGGATCTCCTCGTAGGGTGCCTCGAAGGCCATGGATTCGGGAGGGTCGTCCCAGTCGGCGTAGATCAGGCGGTGCAGCATGAAGGAGATCCTACCTGGAAAGGGTGGGAAGGGCGGCAGATTGCCTGCCCCAGGTCAGTGGTTG
>CAYZND010000070.1:10089-12528 GCA_964479495.1 uncultured Mesoterricola sp. | reverse complement strand
GACACCATCCGTTCCGACGCTGCCCAGCCCACGCTGTTTTGATGCGCCCGGCGGAGTACGCCTAGAGCGCCTTGACCGCGCCGAGCACCCTGGCCAGCGAATCCTTGGCGTCCCCGAACAGGAGCGTGGTCTTGGGGTCGTGCAGGAGCTCATTCTCGATGCCGGCAAAACCCGGGCGCATCGACCGCTTCAGGAACACGACCTGCTGGGCCTGCACCACCTCCAGGATCGGCATCCCGTAAATCGGCGAACCCGGGGAGGACTTTGCCGCCGGGTTCACGACGTCGTTGGCGCCGACCACCAGAACGATATCCGTGGTCGCGAATTCGGGATTGACTTCCGCCAGCTCCCGCAGGGACTCGTACGGCACGTTGGCCTCGGCCAGCAGCACGTTCATGTGGCCCGGCATGCGACCCGCCACGGGGTGGATGGCAAACACGACGCTCACGCCCTGTTTCTTCAGCAGGTCGTAGAGCTCCCGCACCTTGTGCTGAGCCTGGGCCACGGCCATGCCGTAGCCGGGGATGATGATGACGGACCCGGCGTTGGCCAGGAGGCTGGCGGCCTCCTCTGCGGAGGCGCTGCGGTGGCTCTTCTTCTCGGTGTGGGCCGCCGCGGCCTGGGCCTGTCCGAAGGCTCCGAAGAGCACGTTCGCGAAGGACCGGTTCATGGCCTTGCACATGATGATGGAGAGGATCAGGCCCGAGCTGCCGTCCAGGGCTCCCGCGATGATCAGCAGCTTGTTGTCCAGGGCGAAGCCCATGGCCGAGGCGGCGAGGCCCGCGTAGGCGTTCAGGAGGGAGATCACCGTGGGCATGTCCGCGCCCCCGATGGGGATGATGAGGAGCACGCCGAAGACCAGGGCCAGGGCCGCCATCGCCAGGAACAGGGCCAGGCTGCCGGGGTGGATGATCAGGTAGACCGCCGTGCCCAGGGCCAGGGTCAGGATGCCGAGGTTCACCACGTTCTGCCCACGGTAGGTGATGGGCCGCTGGGGCAGCCACTCCTGGAGCTTGCCGAAGGCCATGAGGCTGGCGGTGAAGGTGAGGAAGCCCAGCACCACTTCGATGGCCAGGGCTCCCATGGTGAAGCGGCTCAGGTGCGGGTGGGAGATGTATTCCGCCGTGCCCACCAGGGCCGCGGCCAGGGCGCCGAAGGCGTGGGAGAGGGCGGTCCGCTGGGGCACCGCCGTCATGGGCATCATGGCCATGGGCACGCCGATGAGGGTGCCGAGGACGAAGGCCGTGGCGATCCAGGTGTAGCTGACGATCTCCGGGCGCAGGAGGGTGCCGCCCACGGCCAGGGCCATGCCCAGCACCCCGGTGAGGACGCCGCGCCGGGCCGTGGGCACGGCGCTGAGCCACTTGAGGGCCAGGACGAAGCAGGCGGCGGAGGCGATGTAGGCGAGCTGGATCCAGGTGGCCACGCTCATGCCGGCGCTCATGGCTTCACCTGCTTGCCCTTCTTGAACATGGAGAGCATGCGGTAGGTGATGAGGTAGCCGCCGACGATGTTGATCATGGAGGCGGTGACGGCCACGGTGCCCAGGATCGTCGTGGCCGTGGAGCGCTGCTCGCCCGCCACCACGATGGAGCCCACCACGGCGATGGCCGAGATGGCGTTGGTGAGGGACATGAGGGGCGTGTGCAGGAGGGGCGACACCCTCCGGATCACCTCGAGGCCCACGAAGGTCGCCAGCACGAAGATGTAGATGTAGGTGAGGAGCGTGTCGGCGTTCATGGGGTCTTCTCCTGGGGGGCCTGCGGCCCTGGCTCCTTCAGGGCCTGGGCCGTGGGGGCGTGGAGGACCTGGCCCGCGTGGGTGATGGTGCAGGCCTTGAGGATCTCGTCCGTCAGGTCGAGCTGGAAGGCTCCGTCCTTCCAGAAGGCCAGGACAAAGGCCGCGAGGTTCCGGGAGTAGAGCAGGCTGCCGTGCACCGCCAGCTCCGAGGGTGCGTTCAGGGGGCCGAAGACTTTCACGTGATTGCGCTCGACGGTCTCGCCGGGCCGCGTCACCTCGCAGTTGCCACCGCCGGGGGCGGCGAGGTCCACGATCACCGAGCCGGGTTTCATATGGTCCACCGCCTCGGCCGAGATGAGGCGCGGGGCCTTCACGCCGCCGATGAGGGCCGTGGTGATCACCACGTCGGCGCCTGTGCAGTGCTTGGCGATGAGTTCTGCCTGCTTGCGATAGAACTCTTCGGAGAGTTCCTTGGCATAGCCGCCCGCGTCCTGGGCGGCCTCGTCCGTCTCCACGCCCACGTATTTGGCACCCAGGCTCTCGATGTCCACCTGGGCCGCTGGCCGCGTGTCGGTGGCCTCCACCACTGCCCCCAGCCGGCGGGCCGTGGCGATGGCCTGGAGGCCGGCAACCCCGGCACCGATCACGAACACCTTGGCGGGCAGCACCGTGCCTGCGGCGGTCATGAACATGGGGAAG
>CAYZND010000070.1:0-10079 GCA_964479495.1 uncultured Mesoterricola sp. | reverse complement strand
GGAAAGTAGCGGGGCAGCTCGTTGGCTGCCAGGAGCACGGCCCGGTAGCCGGCGATGGAGGCCATGGAGGACAGCGTGTCCATGGCCTGGGCCCGGGTGGTGCGGGGGATGGCGTCCGTGGAGAAGGCGGTGATCTGCCGCTCCGCGAGACGCTTCACCGCATCCAGGTGCCGGACGGGCAGGAGGGTCGTCAGCAGCAGGGCGCCGGGCTTCAGGAGATCCACTTCATGCACGTCCACGGACGGATTCCGTTCCGGGGGGTTCACCTTCAGCACCAGGTCCGCGTCCGCCAGCAGGGTCCGCACATCGGCTTCGACGGTGGCGCCTGCTTCCCGGTAGGCCTCATCGGGGATGAGGGAGGCCACCCCGGCCCCGGCCTCGACGGCCACGGTGAGGCCAGCCTTGACGAGCTTCTTGACGGACTCCGGCACCAAGGCGACCCGTCGCTCCTCGGGGCGGAGCTCGCGGGGGACGGCCAGTTTCATGGGAACCTCCGAGGTGGGTGCCTGGTGGGATGACAGAGCATAGCCTTCGCGGCTGTGGGTTTGGATGCCCTCGGGGCATGGATTGTCTTCAGGGCCCTTGGGAGAGGGTTCTCTCGTTCTGCTTCCACCAGGCCACCCAGCGGGCGCCGTCCGGGCCGAAATCCTGGCCCGAGAGCTTCCGGAGGGTCTTGACGAGGTCCTCGTCGTAGGCCTTCTCCACGTATTCGAGGGTGGGATCGAAGGCCGGCAGCCTTTTATTGCGCTCTGCGAGCTGCGTGGCGAGGGGGCCGATGGCCCGCTTGTCCCCGAAGGCCTCCAGGGCCTTGAAGATCTCCTGCTGGAAGTTCCAGCCCAGGTTGCGGTTCAAGGCCTTGGCCAGGGGCAGGGCCCCACGGCGGTCCCCCAGCTTCCCAAGGGCCCGGGCCGAAGCTTCGCGGGTCTTGTCCCAGAGCGAGGTGTCCGCGACCACCGTGATCAAGGCGTCCACGGAACCGGGATCTCCAATGGCTCCCAGGGCTTCCACGAGGTCGAGCTGGAGGCCGGGCTTGTACCGATCGGAGCGCTTCAGCTTCTCCAGCAAGGGGGGGACCGTGGCCGGGTCCTTCAGGTCCCGCAGGGCCCGGATCGCGGCTCGCTGGTAGAGCTCCTCGGGATCCTTCATCACTTCGAGGAACACGGAGGCGAGCTTGCCCTCCCAGGCCGTGGTGATCAGGCGGCCCAGGGCGGTCACGAACGTGGAGTCCGCGAAGGTGCTGGCGAAGGGCGCGTCCTCCGGCCGGGTCAGCATGGTGGGGGTGACAAAGGCGCTCGGCGGGCGGTGCTCGCCATGGAAGGCCGCCTTCGCCCCGGCGCCCCGGCCCTGTGCGAGGATCTCCCCGTCGATGGTGGCGCCGAAATAGTGGGCGATGTTTTGCGCATCGTAGCCCTTGTGGGGCGTGCCATGGAGGCGGATCACCAAGGTTTCAGAGGCGGATCCCGCCGGGACGACCTTCAGACCCGCGCCCGTCAGGGCCTCCTTCGCCAGCCGTTCCACGGGCAGTGCGACAGCCTTGGCTTCCCCGAACTCCTGCTCGATGACAAGGGCGATGGGCGTTGGAGTCTGGCCCCACAGGGCGAGGGTTGAAGCGAGGGCAAGCTCGATCGCCCAGTGGAAAGAAAGGAGCCGCTTGAGCATGGGCACCTCCCGGCGGTATCAGTCCCCGAAACAGGTGTCGATCTTCCGGGCTGTCCCGATCATGGGGTGGTCTAGGGGCACGGGCTTGCGCTGCCCCACCACGTCTTTCAGTGGAACCGGGACACAGGCGCCGTTGCGGTAGGCCACCATGACGTTGTAGGTGCCTTCTGCCAGGAGATCCGCGGCTTTTGCGCCCAGCAGGGTGCAGAGGGCCCGGTCGAAGGCCGAGGGGATGCCGCCTCGCTGCACATGGCCCAGGGAGGTCACCCGGGCCTCCACCCCGGTGAGCTCCTGGAGCTGGCGGGCCAGGCGCGAGGCCATGGGCTCTTGCACCGCGTGGTAGGCCATGATCTCGTCGTGCATCTTCCGCACCTTCAGGGGCAGGTCCGCACGGATGGCATCCACGGCCTCCCGCTCGGTCTTGAGGTCGTCCAGGGCCGCGTTCTTGCCGTACTTGATGGCCTCCTTGGCCTTCTTGTCCTTGGCCTTCTTCTCCGCCTGCTCCAGGGCCTCGCGCACGGAGCGGGCGCCCTCGGCCACGGCGACGATGGAGAAGCGCTTGCCGTGTTTGCGCCGCTCCAGCAAGTACTCCGCGATGCGCTGCAGATCGTAGGGGATCTCGGGGATGAGCACCACGTCGGCGCCCCCCGCCAGACCCGACTGAAGGGCCAGCCAGCCCGCGCGGTGGCCCATGATCTCGCAGACGATCATACGGTGGTGGCTGGTGGCCGTGGTGTGGAGCCGGTCGATGGCCTCCGTGGCGATGCCCACCGCCGTGTCGTAGCCGAAGGTGATGTCCGTGCCGAAGACATCGTTGTCGATGGTCTTGGGCAGGGTCATCACATTAAGGCCGCCCTTCTGGTTAAGTCGGAAGGCGTTCTTGCCGGTTCCGCCCCCGCCGAGGCAGACCAGGCAGTCCATCTTGTTCTTCTGGTAGGTCTCCACTGCGGCACCGGTCATGTCCAGGAGCTGATCTCCCACGGGCATGCTGTGGGGCTTGTCCCGGCTGGCCCCCAGGATCGTGCCGCCCCGTGTGAGGATGCCCGAGACCGCTGCCTCGTCCAGGGGAATGGTGCGGTTCTCCACCAGGCCCCGGAAGCCGTCCTGGATACCGATGACCTTGATTCCGTATTCGTGGATGGCAACCTTGGTGATGGCCCGGATCACGGCATTCAATCCAGGGCAGTCCCCCCCTGAGGTCAGCAGCCCGATGCAGCGGGTCTTGGACTTGGCCATGGCACACCCCCCGGCAGAGAGCGTATCGGGTCGGAGGCCTGCTTGCCTGAAAAGAGATTGAGCCACGAAGTCACACGAAGGCCCGCTCCGCGGGCGACACGAAGCATTTTACGGCCTGTTCACGCGGCACGTGGCCATCCGGCCTTTGGCCACAGCCGCTTTGCGGCTGGTTTCCTGCGCGGCGGGCCGAGCGGCTTTCGAGGGCCGCTTGGTCCGCCACGCAGGAAAGGATGGCCTGGGTGGGTCGGATCCCCTTCGTGGTTCTTCGTGTCCGCCCGAAGGGCGGCTTCGTGTGACTTCGTGGCTATCTATTGAAACCTACGCCAGCTTGATCACACCCAGGCTGTTCAACAGGATCAGCAGGATGAGGAAGGGCGCCACGAACTTGATGAAGGCGTAGAAGAGCTTGCTGTGCCAGGGCTCTTCGCCGTAGCCCTTGTCCATCTCCGCGGTGAAGTCCTTGCGGGTGATCAGCCAGCCGCCCACGAGGGCGATGGCGAGGCCGCCCACGGGCAGGAGGACGTTGGAGGAGGCGAAGTCGAAGAGGTCGAAGAAGTTCTTGTCGAAGAGCTTCACGTCCGCCAGGACCGGGTTCTGGGAGAGGGTCGCCAGGATGCCCAGGGCGAACATCACGGCGCCCGTGAGAGCCGCGGCCACGGGGCGCTTCATGTGGCCCTTCTCCACGACCCAGGCCACGGGCACTTCGATGAGGCTCACCATGGCGCCGATGGTGGCGATGGCGGTCAGCACGAAGAAGAGGGCCGTGAACAGGCCGCCCAGGGGCATCTGGCTGAAGATCAGGGGAATCGTGTTGAAGAGCAAGCCGGGGCCACCCGCGGGGGTGCCCCCAAAGGCGAAGACCGCCGGGAAGATGGCGAGGCCTGCCAGCAGGGAGACGGCCGTGTCCGCCAGGGCCACCCGGGTCGCGTTGGGCACGATCTTGGTCTGGTCGGGCAGGTACGAGCCGTAGGTGGTCATGGTGCCCATGCCCAGGGAGAGCTTGAAGAAGGCCAGGCCAAGCGCCGAGAGCAGCACCGTGGCGGTGATCTTGGACAGGTCGGGCTTGAAGAGGTACGCCACCCCTTCGAAGGCCCCGGGAAGCGTGAGGGCGCGGATGTCGCAGACGATGAGCAGGATGAAGAGCGCCGGCATGAGGGTCTTGGTGACCTTCTCGATGCCCTTGGAGACGCCCATGGCAATGATGGTCGTGGTCAGGACCAGTACGGCCAGCTGCCAGAAGAGGGGCTCCCAGGTGCCTCCCGCCAGGGCGCCGAAGGTCTCGGGCGTGAGTTTGGAACCGGTGAAGAAGGCCCCGAAGGACTTGAAGACATAGGCGAAGACCCAGCCGGCCACATCGGTGTAGAAGGCCATGATGAGCACGGCGGCCGCGAGGCCCGCCCAGCCGATGGCGGACCAGATCCGCTGACCGGGGACCACCTGGCCGTAGGCGTGGACCGCGTTGAGGCGCATGCGGCGCCCGATGACGTGCTCCACCACCATGACGGGGATGCCCACGAGGGCCACGGCGAGCAGGTAGGTCAGCACGAAGGCCGCGCCGCCGTTGGAGCCGGTGAGGAAGGGGAACTTCCAGATGTTGCCCAGGCCGATGGCCGAGCCCACGGTGGCGGCGAAGGCGCCGAGGGTGGATGCGAACGCGTCGCGCTCCTTCATGGCGGGCATGATGTCTCCTTGTTCGAGGGTCCGGAAGTCGCCAAGTCTGCGCCGGCTTCTTCCCATGGCAACAGTCTAGCGCCCCGTAGCGCGAGGGGGTCCCGGTTGTGCAGAAGGCCCGGTCAGGCCTTGGCGGCTGCGGCTTCCACCCGGACCAGCAAGGCTTCCAGGTCGCCCATCTCCGTGCGGGGGTTGATGAGGGTGACCCGCAGGTAGGTCTTGCCGCGCAGGACGGTCTTCACGATGTAGTAGGAGCCTTCCTTCACGATGGCTTCGCGGACGCTGGCATTGAAGGCATTGGCGTCGGCGATGGACGGCGGGGCGAAGCGGAAGCAGACGATGTTGCCCTCGGGCTCCGTGGCCAGCTCCCAGTGGGGTCGCCTAGCGACCATTTCCCCGAAGGCCCGCCCCATCTCGAACATCTGCTCGATGTAGCTGGCGAAGTAGTCCGTGCCGTAGGCCTTGAGGGAGCCGTACACCTGGAGGCCCAGGGAGCGCTTGGTGCACTCCAGGGTGCGCTGGGCCAAGTCGTACCAGGTCTCCGTCGGGTCCGCGCCCGCGAAGAGGTAGTTGGCCTGCTGGCTGAAGGTCTCGAAGGAGCGTCGGCCCTCCTTGAAGATCACCAGCGTGGCGAGGGCGGGCATGAGCATCATCTTGTGGGCGTCGATGATGACGGAGTCCGCCCGCTCGATGCCCTTCAGGCGGGGCTTGAGCTTGTCGGAGACCACCATGGCGCCGCTGTGGGCGCCGTCCACGTGGAACCAGACACCCTGCTCGGCGCAGAGATCGGCGACGGCATCGAGCGGGTCGATGGCGCCCGTGGCCGTGGAACCGGCGCTGGCGACCACGGCGAGGACCGAGCGGCCCTCCGCCTTGGCCTGCTTCAGGGCCTTCGCCAGCTCGTCCACGCGCATGCGGAACATCGCATCGGTCGGAATGGGGATCACCTGCTGGCCGCCCAGTCCGATGACCTGGGCGCTGCGCCGCACGCTGTAGTGGGTGGTATCGGGGGACATGACGCAGAGCTTGGCCGCATCCTTCACGCCCTCCTCCCAGACATCGTAGGGGGTGCCGGACTGCCGCGCCGCCAGCAGGGCCGTCAGGTTGCCCGCGCTGCCGCCGTGGGTGAAGAAGCCGTCCGCCAGCTCCGGGTTGAAGCCGATGCGGCCCGCGAACCAGCGGGCCACGGCCCGCTCCATGGCCGTGGAGTGGGGTCCCATCTCGTAGACGGCGGAGCCGTTGTTCAGGAAGGCGCCCGCAAAGTCCAGCATGGCGCTCCAGGGCAGAGGGGAGGTGCACTGGTGGCCGATGTAGCGAGGGTGGTGGAGGTGGTTGCTGCTCTCGATGACGCGGGCCAGCAGCTCCGAGGGGTCTCCCGCCGGGGCGGCGCCGAAGTCCGCGGGCCAGCGCTGGAGGCTCTCGGCCGGGGACCAGGGGGGCAGCACCGGTCCCTCCCGGCGGTTGGCCTGTTCCAGGTGTTCAGCGAGGAGCTCCACCACGTGGTGGCCCTGCTCGCGGAAGGCCGAAGGATCGAAGGGCGGGGTGAGATCGGCAGGCATGGGTTCCTCGTGGGGTCCGGAACTCCCAGTGTGCCTTGCGCCGCCCTGAAAGATTATTGCTATTTTTGCTCCCATTCGGAGGATCTATAGGGGAATCTTTCGACATGGAGGCTACATGAGGAAGGAAGCACTCGATGTTGAGCTGGATGATGTCGATCGTTCGATCCTGCGCCACCTCCAGGAGGATGGCCGCCTTTCGAACGCCAGGCTCGCGGAGAAGCTCTCCCTGAGCGAGACCCCCTGCTGGCGGCGCCTCAAGCGCCTCGAAGCCGAGGGCTACATCGAGGGCTACCAGGCCAACCTGAACCGCCGCAAGTTGGGTTATGGCGTGCTGGCCTTCGTGCAGCTCAGCGTCTCCATCCACACCGACGAGGCCACGGCGCGCTTCGAGAACGTGGTGCGCTCCTGCCCCGAGGTGATCGCCTGCCACAACATCACCGGGCAGGCGGACTTCCTGCTGCAGGTGGTGGCGCCGGACCTGGATTCCTATGGCGCCTTCATTGATCGGGTCTTCCGCAAACTGCCGGAGATCCGAGCCATCCACTCCAGCGTGTCCCTGCGGGAGATCAAGGCCTCGAACCGCCTGCCGCTGCCATAAGCATCAGTGGCATCCGCAGCCG
The DNA here is from genome assembly GCA_964479495.1 of uncultured Mesoterricola sp. Taxonomy (GTDB): domain Bacteria; phylum Acidobacteriota; class Holophagae; order Holophagales; family Holophagaceae; genus UBA1801. The sequence goes on along the minus strand of CAYZND010000070.1, from coordinate 3,334 downwards.
GAACAGCTTCCGCAGCCCTTCTTGGCGGGCTTCTTCCGCATCCACAGGCCACGGGTCAGAGCCAGCAGGCTCGCGGCGACGAGGAAAAGGATGAGCATGCGTTCCGTCGTCATGATGACCTCCATCAGTTGAAACCCAGGGCGCGTCCGCCCACGACCACCAGCCAGGCCAGCAGCCAGCCGAGCATCAGCCCGTAACCGATGCTGAAGCCGGTCCACTTCCAGCTCATGGTCTCCTTCTTGATCATGGCCACGGTGCCCAGGCAGGGCGTGTAGATGAGCGTGAAGACCATGAAGGCCAGGGCCGTGAGCGGGGTGAGCCCGGAGTTCTTCCGGATGCTCTCCTGGAGGGGGGTGACCTCCCCTGTGTCGGACTCTTCCTTGGCCTGGTGGACGATGGCCAGGGTGCCCACGACAATCTCCTTCGCCACGAAGCCGGCGGTGAGGGCGACGCCGTCCTTCCAGGCATCCTCGCGCACATGATCCGGGTCGAAGATGGGACGGAAGATCGACTGAACCACCGCCCCGAGGCGCGCCGCGAAGCTGGTGTTCATGATGCGGCCCTGGTGGGCGAAGTCGAGGTCCTGGAGCGCGGCGCTCTCTTCGGCTTCCGGCAGGCCTTTGGCCTTGATCTCCGAGGTCTGCCGTTGGTAGTCGGCGGCGAGCTGCCGATCCCCCAGGCCCGGGTAGTGGCTCAGGAACCACACCAGGGTGGCGCCGGCGAAGATCACGGTCCCGGCCTTGCGGAGGAAGACCGAGCCCTTCTCCCACATGTGCATGAGGGTGGTGCGGAAGATGGGCAGGCGGTAGGGGGGCAGCTCCATGACGAAGGGCGTGTGCTCGCGGCGGAAGAGGGAGAGGCGCAACAGCTTCCCCATGACGATGGCCAGGGCGAAACCCAGGACGTGCATGCCCACCACCACGAGGGCGCCATGGAAGGGTGAGAAGAAGGCGCCGGCGAAGAGGATGTAGACCGGAAGCCGCGCCGAGCAGGAGATGAGCGGATTCACGAGGATGGTGATGAGCCGGTCGCTCCGGGACTCGATGGTGCGCGTGGCCTGGATGGCCGGTGCGTTGCAACCCATGCCCATGATGAGGGGGATGAAGCTCTTGCCGTGGAGCCCCATCAGGTGCATCAGGCGATCCATGATGAAGGCCGCCCGGGCCATGTAGCCGCTGTCCTCCAGGAAGGAGATGCACCCCATAAGGATCATGATCACGGGCAGGAACACGACGACAGAGCCGACACCCGGGATGAGGCCGTCCGCCAGCAGGCTGGTGAGCTCACCGGGCGGGAGATGGCTGGCGACGAAGCCCTGAAGCCACTCGAAGCCCTGGCCGATCCACTCCTGGGGGATGGCGCCCACGATGAAGGTGAGCGCGTAGACCCCCACCATGATGGCGATGAAGATGGGGATGCCCAGGAGCCGATGCGTGAGGACGCGGTCCAGGCGATTGGCGGGCACGGCGGGGGCGGAATGGCTTTCGTCCAGCACTTCCAGTACGAGTCCCTTGGCGAAGCCGTAGCGATGCTCCGTCAGCAGAGTCTCCGGGTCGGCACCGAGGTGTTCCTCCAGGTGGCGGGCGCTGAGCCCCAGCTGGGCTTGAATGGCCTTGCGGGCGTGGCTGGCCTCCACCTGGGCCAGGGTATCCACGGCGCCATCCAGCAGACGGATGGCCAGGGTGCGTGGCAGCATCCGGGCCGCGAGTTGCTCATCCCGCCGGATTTCCACCGAGAGCTTCTCGATCTCGCCTTCGATGTCTGGCCCGTAGGTCACCCGCAGCGGTCCTTGCTCGCGCGCTACGTCCTCCTTGGCAGTGCGAGCGATCCGGGCGATGACACCCTTGAGCTCCTCGATCCCTTCGCCGCGGTTGCCGACGGTGCCCACCACGGGGCCTCCCAGCAGCTGGGACATGGTCTCCAGGTCGAACACCAGTCCCTGCCGCTGGGCGTCGTCCACCATGTTCAGGGCGAACACCATGGGCTTTTTCAGCTCCAGGAGCTGGGTGGTCAGGAAGAGGTTGCGCTCGAGGTTCGAGGCGTCCAGGACGTTCACGATGACGTCCACATCGGGTTCCGAGAGGTAGGAGGCGGCGATGCGCTCATCCTCGGTCTTGGCCGACAGGGAGTAGGTGCCCGGGAGGTCCACCACCTCCAGCTCGATGGCCCCGTGACCTGGGGTCTCCACCATGATCGTGCCGGAGCGGCGCTCCACCGTGACGCCGGGCCAGTTCCCCACATGGTGCCGGGCACCGGTGAGGGCGTTGAAGAGGGAGGTCTTTCCGCAGTTGGGATTGCCTGCCAGGGCGACGGTCACCATGTCACAGCTCCCGCTCGATGCGGATGCAGGCGCTCTCTTCACGGCGCAGCGAGAGGTGGTAGCCGCGCACGACCAGCTCCATGGGATCGCCCAGGGGAGCGACCTTGTCCACGAACAGGGCTTCGCCGCGGGTGATGCCCATCTCCATGAGCCGGCGACGGATCAGGGAGTCCGCTTCCACCTTGACGACCCGGCCGCGACCGCCGGTCTCCAGCTCGCTGAGGCGCATCGGTTGGCGATCCATGATCTGCGTGTCCATCTCACTCTCTCCAAAGCCATGCCGGGATGCATGGAGCTGCATCGTCGGCGGTGGTGGCGGCCGTGCATTACTGAGACCGCGTCTCAATATCACGCATTGCGGACCTTTTCCGCAAGGGGGCTCGCCGGGGTTGTGATGGGCATCACCGCAAGGGTTTTCGCTATTCTCCTAGGGAAAGGCGGACCCCATGCGACCCGAACACCCCATCGTCCTCATCACCGGCGCCTCTTCCGGATTCGGCGAAGCCACGGCACGGCTGCTGGCTTCCCGGGGCTATGATCTGGCCCTCGGGGCCCGGCGCGTGGAGCAGGTCCAGGCCCTGGCCCAGGAGCTGGAGAAGGCCCATGGCATCCGGACCTACGCGGGGCTGGTGGACACCCGCAACACGGACCTGGTGGAAGGCTTCGTGCGCGATGCCGTCGAGGCCCTCGGGGGGCTCCATGTGGTGGTGGCCAACGCCGGACTCGCCCGTGGCCTCGACAAGCTCGACTCGGTGCTGGAGGAGGACTGGCAGGCCATGCTGCACACCAACGTGGAAGGCGTGATCCGCACCCTCAAGGCCACGCTGCCGCACCTCCGGCACAGCGGCTGGGGGCACATCTTCTTCATCGGCTCCACCGCCGGGCACATGGCCTATGAAGGCGGCGGTGCCTACTGCGCTTCCAAGCACGCCGTGAAGGCCCTGGCCCAGACCCTGCGTCTGGAGCTCTGCGGGGAGCCCATCCGGGTCACCAGCGTGGATCCCGGCATGGTGG
>CAYZND010000069.1:10160-12544 GCA_964479495.1 uncultured Mesoterricola sp. | reverse complement strand
TGTGTATAAGAGACAGGGTGGAACAGGGCCAGGAGCACGGCCACGGACTTCTGGTCGTACCAGGGGATGTCGAAGGAGATGGGCAGGTCGTTGAGGCTCGGTGCTCCGAAGGCCTGCTGGAGCTTCAGGGCGATGGTCACGAGGGCGTAGCAGTCGTTGCACTGGCCGGCATCGATGACACGGGGCACACCCTCGATGTCCCCCAGCCGGCACTGCATGAACCGGTACTTGGCGCAGCCCGCGGTCAGGATCAGAGCATCCTTGGGCAGCAGCTCCGCCACCTGGCGGTAGTAGTCCCGGGACATGTCCCGGCCGTCGCAGCCGCCGATGACGACGAACCGCGTGATCTTGCCTTCCTTGACCAGCTCCACGATGCGGCCCGCCGCGGCATCCAGCTGAGCCCGGCCGAAGCCACCCACGAACGAGCCGGTGTCGATGACTTGGGGCGGCGGGCAGGCCTTGGCCAGCGCGATGACCTGGGACCAGTCCTTGTGCCCGCCCGCATCCTCGTCCACATGCTGGACTCCGGGGTAGGCCACGGGCCCCGTGCTGAAGATGCGGTCCTTGTAGGCCGGCTGGACCGGGGTGATGCAGTTGGAGGTCACGATGATGGGGCCGTTGAAGGAGGCGAAGTCCCGGTCCTGGTTCCACCAGGCATTGCCGTAGTTGCCTGCCAGGTGCTTGAACCTCTTGAAGGCCGGATAGTAGTGGCTGGCCAGCATCTCCGAGTGGGTGTAGATATCCACGCCGGTGCCTTCCGTCTGTTCCAGCAGCTCCTGCATGTCCTTCAGATCGTGGCCGGTGACCAGGATGCCCGGGTTGTTCCGGACGCCAAGGGGGATGGTGGTGATCTCGGGCTCACCGTACGTGGCGGTGTTCGCCCGATCGATGAGGGCCATGGAGAGGATCGTCACGCGCCCTGTCTCGAGGACCAGCTCCAGCAGCGCCGGGATGGCCAGATCCCGGGTGGTGGCGGAGAGCGCCTTCACGATGAAGGCGGTGAGTTCCGGATCATCATGCCCCAGGATCATGGCGTGGTACTGGTAGGCGGCAATGCCCTTGAGCCCGTAGATCACGGTCTCCCGCAGGGACCGCGTGTCCTCGTCGGGATTGCTGAAGAGCACCCCCACTTCGTAGGTCTTCTGCTTCAGGGCCTCCTCGGAAGCCGGCATCCAGCGGGCCAGCTCATGGTCGAATCCGGCGAGGGCGGCCTGATGCCGCTCCAGGAGATCCGCCTTCAGGTCCAGCCCCTGGCGCACCAGCTCCAGGATCCTGCGGGCATCGAAGTTGACGTTGGTCACGGTGGAGAACAGGGCCTTGGCCAGGAACTTCGCCGTGGCGGGCTCCGTGGTGAACCCCTGCGCATTCAGCTGCTCCTGCAGCACGGAAAGACCCTTGAGCATCCAGATGAGCAGGTCCTGGCCGTTGGCAGCCTCGTCCTCCTTGCCGCAGACGCCCGAGTGGCGGCACCCCTTCCCTTCGCCTGTCTCCTGGCACTGGAAGCAGAACATGTGCATGGGTCCCCTCCGGCAACCCTGTCAGGATGGCGGCTTCCCGGGTCAGGCGCCTTGATGGATATCAAGACTGGGAACATTCCGCGTTCCGTCAGGGGAATCCCAACGACACCCCCGAATATTGAGCGGCGTCCCTGCCCGTCCGATGAGTCCCGTGACCCCCGACCTCACGTCGCGGATGCGCCTCCATGAACCGGACCATTTCTGAAAAGCTGATCGTGCCCCTGGCCGTGATCGTGCTGATCACGGCCTTGGCGTCCTCCTGGACGCTCTCGGCGATCCAGGAGTGGCGCCTCAAGGGAAGCGCCCAGCGCGAGGCCGAGACGGCCGAAAAGAACATGGTCGATACCCTCACCTTGACCCACGATCTGGTCTCGGCCCGGGTGGAGAGCATCATGCGCGTGCTCCAGTCGGAAGGCCGCCGGCTGGGCATCGCTTCCCGGGGGCCTCAAGTCAGGGTCGGGGCTGAAATGGCCCCGGACATCCTGTTCGGCAAGACCCCGCAGGCGAACCGGGAAGAGCTCTCGGAGACCACCGCGGCCATGGGGGGAGGAACCATCTCCATCTTCACCCTGCGGGACGGGGATTTCATTCGCATCTCCACCAATTCCTTCCTGCCCGATGGTTCCCGGGCCGTGGGCACGGCTCTGGAGCGGGATGGCCTGGCCTACCGGGACTTGAGCCGGGGTCGCTTCAGCTGGGAGCTGGCGGACCTCTTCGGCGTCCTTTCCCTGGCCTACTACCAGCCCATCCGGAACGGAGAAGGCGAGACGATCGGAGCGTTCGGTGTCGGCTACCCCCTCTCCGAACTGCGACAGGTCTACTCGACCGTGGACCGCATCAAGATCCTGCAGACGGGTTTCCTGGCAC
>CAYZND010000069.1:0-10150 GCA_964479495.1 uncultured Mesoterricola sp. | reverse complement strand
TCTCCGGGAGTGATCGCCCCGCGTCCGAGACCCTCCAGCTGATTGCGGAGGGCGGGCTCCGTGGCGAGGAATGGGTCGTCAAGAAGCGGCTCCTGGGGCTCTGGGGCTTCACCATCGTGACGGCCTACCCGATGCGGGAGATCCTCCAGCCCGTCCGGATGATCCGATGGGCCGGCCTCGGCGTGGCCCTGCTCCTGGTGGGTGCCCTCACGGCCTCCCACTACCTGGTCCTCCGCCGCAACCTGCTGAGCCCCCTGGGCAACCTCCTGTCCTTCCTGAAGGACATCGCCCTCAACAAACAGTATTCCGCCCGCTTCGAGGAACGCCACGGCGGCGAGATCGGCGTGCTCGCCACCTCCCTGAACGGCATGCTCGAGCAGATCGAGGACCGTGATGCCCAGCTGGTCAACTACCAGGAGCACCTGGAAGACTTGGTGGCCCAGCGCTCGGACCAGCTGCTGAAGGTGAACACCCAGCTCCTGCTCGCCAAGGAGTCGGCGGAGGAGGCCAACCGGGCCAAGAGCGCCTTCGTGGCCAACATGAGCCACGAGCTGCGGACCCCCCTGAATGCCATCCTGCTCTACAGCGAACTGCTCGTGGACGAAATGAAGGACCAGGGGCTCGACACCCTCGTGCAGGACCTGGACAAGATCGAGAACGCAGGCAAGCACCTGCTGAGCCTCATCGACAACATCCTCGACCTCTCCAAGATCGAGGCGGGACGCATGACCATCTTCCTCGAGGACTGCGACATCCCGCGCATGTTCGCGGACATCAAGATGACCATCGAGCCCCTGATCTGCCGCAACAACAACACGCTGTCGGTGGTGACGGATCCCGCGGTCCGCACCATCCAGTCCGACCTCAAGATGCTCCGGCAGATCCTCTACAACCTGCTGAACAACGCCTCCAAGTTCACCCAAGGGGGTTCCATCACCCTGTCCGTGAAGCCGGATCCCATGGACGAAGGCTTTCTCTGCTTCGCCGTGTCCGATACGGGTATCGGCATGACGCCGGAGCAGGCAGCCAAGGTCTTCCAGGAATTCACCCAGGCGGACGACTCCACCACCCGCCGCTACGGCGGCACCGGCCTGGGGCTGACCCTCTGTCGGAAGTTCGCGGCCTTGCTGGGCGGCGCCATCCGCGTGACCAGCCAACCGAGCGAGGGCTCCACCTTCGAGGTCCGCCTTCCCCTCCGCGCCCCGGCCGGCGGTATTCCAAGCAAGCGGAAACTCGCCAATGGGGATCATCGCGGAAAGATCCTCATCGTCGAGGACGATGCCGCCATCCGGGATGCCATCTCCCAGATCCTCTCCATGGAAGGCTTCTGGGTGGCAGTGGCCCGGGATCGCATGGAAGGCCTCGAGCTGGCGAAGTCCCTCCACCCCCACGTCATCACCCTCGACATCTCCTCTCAGGGCATCGACGGCTGCAGCATGCTCTCGGATCTGAAGGAGGATCCTGCCCTCAAGGACATCCCCCTTGTGGTGGTGACACTGCTGAACGACGAAGTGAAGGGCTACACCCTTGGCCCAGCGGAATACCTGCGCAAGCCCATCTCAAAGGAACAGCTGCTGGAAGCCATCACGAAGCTCCTGCCCGGCCAGATCGATCAGCCGATCCTCATCGCGGAGGACGACGAGGCCACCCGGGAAGGCTTGAGGCGCATTCTGGAGGGCAAGGGCTGGTCCGTGCACACCGCCGCCAATGGCCGCGAGGCACTCGACGAGCTGCAGGTTGAAGCCCCCAGCCTGCTTCTGCTCGACCTGATGATGCCCGAGATGGATGGCTTCCGGCTCCTGGAGGAGTTCCAGTCCCGGTCGGAGTGGCACCGGATCCCGGTGATCGTGCTCACCGCCAAGCAGCTCACCGAGGCGGATCTCGTGCGCCTCCAGCAGCCCCAGGTGCAGAAGGTGTTCCGCAAGGGCAGCTACTCCAAGGATGAGCTGGTGGAAGCCGTGCGTCGCTATGCCATGCGAGCCCTGCACGGCTCCGAGTCGGGCACCCCTGACGCGTGAGCAGATCCGGCGATACTGGTCAGGCAGGAGGCGACCCATGGCCAGCCCGGTGCTCGAACGGATCGCAGGACGAACGCATGTCGTCAGGGGTCCCGTGAACGTCGGAGTCTTCGCACTCGGCGAGGGACGGGCCCTGCTCATGGACTCGGGTAACGACGACGAGGCCGGGCGCAAGCTGCTGCGGCTGATCGAGGGGGCCGGATGGACCGTCGCCCACCTTGCCAACACCCACTCCAACGCCGACCACTGCGGCGGCAACGCCTTCCTGCAGGCCCGAACGGGCTGCGGCATCTCGGCCACCCGGGCGGAGGCGGCCTTCATCGAGACTCCGCAGCTGGAGCCCAGCTTCCTGTGGGGCGGATTCCCCCCTGCACCGCTCCGGAGCAAGTTCCTGATGGCCAGGCCTTCCCGTGTGACGGCGGTCCTGGAGCCCCCGTGCACCCTGCCGGACACGGAGATCGAGGTCATCCCCCTGCCTGGCCACTTCCTGGACATGGTGGGATTCCTGACCCCCGATCGCGTGTTCTTCGCTGCGGATACGGTGGCCAGTGCCGAGATCCTCGCCAAGTACCACGTCTGGTACCTGTACGACATTGCGGCCCACCTGCAGACCCTCGACCGGTTGGGCGCCCTCGACGCGGACTGGGTGGTGCCGAGCCATGCGGAACCCACTCGGGACATAAGGCCTCTGGTGGACCTCAACCGTGCCAAGATCCTGGAGATCGCCGACGTCCTGCGGAACGCCTGCCGTGATCCGTCCACCCCCGAGCACCTCCTGTCGGTGCTGTGCGGGCACTACGGGATCGTCCTGAACCACGCACAGTACGTACTGGTGGGGTCCACGGTCCGGGCCTATCTGGCCTGGCTGATGGACCTGGGCGAGGTTGCGGTGCGCTTCGAGGACGGGAGGATCCTGGCCGAAAAGGTCTGACCGTAGACGCCCGCCTTAGCGGGACCTACCATGGGGGTCCCTTCCCTGGAGGTAGTGACATGGTCGATCTTGCAGGCGGCATCCTCTCGGGATGCCTGCTGGGGTTCATCGCATGGTTCCTCGTGCGGTACCTCGTGGCGGGCATCTACACGGTCAACCAGAACGAGAGGGCGGTGAAGACGTCCTTCGGCCGGGCCCAGCGGCTGGGCGACGCCACCACGGCCCAGGACCCCATCTCGGCCTCGCTGACCCCGGACCAGAAGCAGCGCTACACCTACCCCCAGGTGCGCGTGATCCAGCCCGGCGGCCCCTACTTCAAGTGGCCCTGGGAGAAGGTCTACAAGGTCTCCATCGCCACCGAAACCGTGAACATGGCCTTCGATCCCATGGCCCCCAGCGCCAACAGCGGCGGCACGATCCTGGAGGCCGTCACCAAGGACCAGCTCAACACCGGCCTCACGGGCCAGATCCGCTTCAAGGTCAGCGAGCGGAACCTCTACGCCTACCTCTTCGGTGTGAAGTATCCCATCGCCCACATCATGGGCTACTTCGTCTCCGTGCTGCGCGAGCGCATCGCCAACTTCGAGGCCCCCGCGGCGGCCGACGCCGCTCCGACGGCGGGCATCTCCATCAACGACCTGCGCAAGAACCTGCGGGACATCAACGAGCACATGGACCGGGAGTGCACGTCCTCCGCCGCCCGCTATGGCATGCAGCTGGATGCCTCGCTCATCACGAGCATCGATCCGCCTCCCGAGGTCGAATCGGCCCTGGCGGCCATCAACACGGCCCACAACCAGGTGTCCTCGGACATCAGCCTGGCCCAGGCTTCCGCCGATCAGAAGATCGTGCAGTCCAGACGCGCCGTTGAGATCGAGACCCTCAAGGCCCAGGCGGAGGTGGAACCTCTCACCCTGCTGGCCTACCAGCTCTCCGAGCTCAAGACCAATGGCGGCTCCGGAGCCCTGGAGGCCTACCTCCGCAACGTGAAGCTGGGTCTCTATTCCGAAGCGGGCCGCGTGGTCCTGGAGGTGAAGTGATGGACACCCTCATCATCGCCTTTGCCACCTTCATCGCCTGCTTCATCCTCGTACCCATCCTGCTCTGGCTGCTCCGGATGTTCGGCTTCTACGTCATCGTCCAGGAACGCCGCTGCCTGGTCTACGTGCTCTTCGGCAAGGTGGTGGCCGTTCTGGATGAACCCGGCCTGCGCTGCCTCTGGTTCGAGATGGGCTGGCGCGCCCCCATCATCAACTGGATCGGCCGCCGCTACGAGATCGACATGCGCCTGGACCAGGAATACCTGCGCAGCCAGCCCGTGAACTCCGAAGAAGGAGCCCCCATGGGCATCGGCATCTGGTACGAGATGTACATCAGCGACCCCGTGGCCTACCTCTTCAAGAACACGGACCCGCGGGGCTCCCTGGGCGCCAACGTCAGCAACTCCACCGTGCGCTGCCTCTCCAACATGCCCCTGGCGGACATGATGATCAACCGCCACACCATGAGCCAGACCGTGCGGGACGAGGTCTCTCCCCAGTCCCACGAGTGGGGCTACAAGCTGGGCTCCATCTACATCCGCAAGGTCCACTTCCGGGACGCGGACATGATCCGGCAGATCGAGAGCAAGGTGGTGAACCGCCTGCGGCAGGTGACCTCCTCCATCAAGCAGGACGGTACCAACCAGGTGAACATCATCACCAGCACCGCCGAACGTCAGGCCGCCGTGGAGTTCGCCAAGGCCGCCGCCACCCGGCCCCAGATCGTGGGCGCGGCCCTGAACCAGATCTCCAAGGATCCGGAAGTGCTCCAGACCATGTTCAACATCCTGGAGACCCAGAAGATCCTGGAGGGCGGCGGAAACATCACCCTGATCCCCTCCAATCCCGGCCTGCTCTCGGACCTGCTGGCGGCCTCACCGGAGGGCAAGGGGAGCCGGAACTCACAGAAGCCCTCAATTCCCACCCGGCCATCCAACTGAACAACAGGCAATTCCTAGCGATATGACCAAAGCGGACGACCGGTGGCCGTCCGCTTTGGTAACTAAAAGTCGAACCCTGTGAACGAGCTCTCCCTCGATCAGCTGGATGCGATCTACTCCAGCACGCGCTTGAGCGGCACGAAGGCCAGCGGTGAGCTCTGGGGCGACTTCGTGACGAAGAGCGAGTGGAAGAAGCGGGTCATCAACCCTTACGCCCGTGAGGAAGGGGCCGCGATCCGGTCCTTCTTCCAGACCAACGTCCTGCGCAAGGGCGGCAAGTTCAAGGACACTGTGCAGCCCCGCCTGGACGGCATGGCCATGGCGGAGGCCGTGGTCACGGATCCTGAAGGCATCGGCTTCCACTCCATGCAGTCCTGGTACGCCTCCGTCAAAGTGATCTCCATCGCGCCCCAGGATGGCCAGAAGGCCGAACCTCCCAGCCAGGAAGCGGTCTATGGGGGCAAGTACCCCATGGTCCGCAGCTTCTACGTGTTCGCGAACAAGGCGCCCGGCAAGCCCATGGCGCCCGCCTACCAGGAGTTCGCGAAGTTCCTGCTCTCGCAGGAAGGACAGGACGCCATCGCGGACACGGGGTTCATCCCGGCCCCGCCCGACTTCATCCTCACGGGCCTCAAGCGGCTCAACGAGCCTTCACGGCCCACCGTAACTTGGCGCAGGAGGAGCGGGGATTGGCCCGTCGCTCCTCCGCCGAGGGCCGGATGGGCTCCTGGGCGATGGCTGCGTACACCCCGTCGCGGAACCCCGACTGGAAGGCCTTCTTCACCCGGCGGTCCTCCCCGGAGTGGAAGGTCAGGATGGCCACCCGGCCTGCGGGCTTCAGGCAGCCGGGGAGCAGGTTCAGGAACTGGTCCAGCACCGTGAACTCGTCGTTCACGGCGATGCGAAGGGCCTGGAAGGTGCGCTGGAGGACCTTGCGCAGCTCCTGCTGGCGCTGGTCCGGCGGGAACTCGTCCTTCAGGGCCTGCCGTACCCGCTGGGCCAGCTGTGTGGTCGTGGCGATGGGCTGGCCGTGCAAGGCGCCCGCGAGCAGGTCGGCATAGGGCTCATCGGCGTTCTCGGTCAGCAGCCCCGCCAAGTCCTCTTCGGAGAGCGTCTGAAGCAGGGCCGAGGCGGGCTTCCCCCGGTTGGGGTTGAGGCGCAGGTCCAGCGGCCCCTCGGCCTTGAATGTGAAACCCCGGGCGGGGTTGTCGATCTGCATGGAGGACACGCCCAGGTCGGCGAGCACCACATCGAAGCCGCCGCCTGATTCCGCCAGAAGACCCGCGAGGCCCGCGAAGTTCATGCGGCGGAGGCTCAGCACCTCCTCCCCGAACCCCAGAGCGCGCAAGCGCGCCTCCGTGCGGGGCAGCTCCAGGGGATCCACATCGATGCCGAAGAGACGCCCGCCGGGCAGCAGCTTCGGCAGGAGCTCCTGGGCATGGCCGCCGAAGCCGAGGGTGGCATCCAGCCCCACCTCGCCAGGCTTGGGTGTCAGCACCTCGAGGATCTCGTGGACGCAGATGGGGCGATGGGTGCCCGCCGGCGTGTGCCCGCGCTCCTTCACTTTCTGGAACTCTCCGGAGTGGAGGTCCGGGTTCAGCTCTTTGTACTTCTCCTCGAAACGCCGGGGGTGGGTGCCCTTGTAGCGGATGCGGCGCTTCTTCTGCGGCGGCTCTTCCGTCACTTGGCCATCTCCAGGCCGTGCTCGAAGCGGCGGCGATGGCTCTCGAAATCCGGGAGGGTGCGCTGGTACGACGACTCCATCAGGGGCGAGGAGATCATAAAGTCGGCGGTGGCCCGGTTGCAGGCCACGGGCACGTTCCAGACCACGGCGAGACGGAGGAGCGCCTTCACATCGGGATCGTGGGGCTGGGGCTCCAGGGGATCCCAGAAGAAGATGATGAAGTCCACGAGGCCTTCGGCGATCCGGGCGCCGATCTGCTGGTCCCCCCCCAGGGGACCGCTTTGCAGCTTGAGGACCTCCATGCCCAGCGCCTTCTCCAGCAGGGCGCCCGTGGTGCCCGTGGCGCAGAGCTCATGCCGCTGCAGCGAACCACGGTTGTATGTCGCCCACTCCAGCAGATCCCTCTTCTTGTTGTCGTGGGCCACCAGGGCGATCCGCTTCCGGATGGGCAAGGCATCCTGTGCCATCGGCTCCTCCATGTTGGGAGTCTATCCCAGGCCAGCCGTCACCGCTCCCGCAGGGCTTCCTCCATGTAGTGGAACAGCCGGTCGTTGTCGCAGTAGACCACGTTGAAGCGCAGCCATGGGCTGGGAGACTGATCGGGCCTGAACAGGTGGCCCGGGGCCAACAGGATCCCCTGGGACAGCGCCCGCTGCGCCAGGGGCAGCGAATCGGAAACACGCGCCGAGGGCTTGGCCCACACGAACATGCCGGCCCTGGGCTCGAAGAAGAGGGTGAAGCCCGCACTCTCCAGGCGGCGGCAGGTGCGCTCCTGGGCCTTGGCCAGGCGGTCCCGCAGGTGCTCAAGGTGCTTGCGGACGTGGCCCTCCATGAAGATCGCGTGCACCAGACACTCGTTCACGCCCGGCGTGGACATGCCCGACACGAGCTTGAAGTAGACCAGCTCCTCCAGGAGCCCCGGTTCCGCTGCGAGGAAGCCCACGCGCAGCCCCGGCGCGATGGCCTTGGAGAAGCTGCCCACGTAGATCACCCGGCGAAGCTGATCCGCCCCTGCCAGGGTGATGGAGCGGCCCGGCACCAGATCCGCCGACACGTTGTCCTCCACGACCAGGAAGTCGTGGCGCTCGGCCAGCCGCAGTACCTGGAAGGCCGCGGCGGCGCTGTAGCTGGCGCCGGTGGGATTCTGGAGCTGGGTGTTCGTGAAGTAGAGCCTCGGCGCATGCTCCGCCAGCAGCCGCTCGAGGGTGGGAATGTCCGGGCCGGTGGGCGTCATGGGCACGCCGACCAGGTTCAACCCGCGCAGGCGCAAGGCCGAGAGCAGGTTGCTGTAGCCCGGATCGTCCACGAACACCGTGTCTCCGGGCTGGCTCAGGCGCCGCGCCACCAGGTCCAGTCCCTGGCTGGCACCATGGGTGAGCAGGATCTGGGCCGGGGGTGCCTCGATCTCCAGTTCCGCCAGCTGGCGCGTCAGCTGCTGCCGGAGCGGCTCGTGGCCCTTCGGCGGTCCGTAGCCGATGAGCCCCTTGGGGTGCAACGCCAGCTTCCGGAGGCCCTTGCCTACGGCATCCACGTCGTGCCATGTGTCCGGCAGCCAGCCGCAACCCGCATGGATGCCCGCCGCGCTGCGCTCGTAGACGTTGCGCAGGAGCCAATCCCCATCGATGGCCGCCTGGGCCACATGCTCCCGCGCAGGCACCGAGCGCACCTCGCCGCGTCCAGGGTCGGTCACGAAGAAGCCCGAGCCGCGCCGGGCCGTCAATAGGCCCGCCGCCACCAACCGGTCGTAGGCCTCCACCACGGTGGAGGTGGACACGCCGTGGGTCCGGGCGAAGGCGCGGATGCTGGGGGTGCGGCTCCCAGGACGCCAGCTCCGGGAGGCGATGGCCTGGGAGAGGCCCTGGACGATCTGGGCCACCAGGGGTTCGGGGGAAGCGGGGTCCAGGGTCAGCGGTACAGGCATGGGTCTCCCGGAAGTGTTGTGGTCCACGGGCACGTACAGCCCTTTGGTGTAGTCATAACAGTTAGGCCGACAACTTTCAAATTGTACATGTATCTGTATGGCTCATGGGCCTACCGTCTCCTCACGGACCGGAAAGGAACACCCATGAGCGAAGCTCCCCGGAAGTTGCGGTTCTTTGCAGACGGTCAGTGGCGGGAATCCGCCACCGACGCGTATGTGGACTGCTTCGACCCCTCCACGGGCGAAGTCATCGCCCGGACACCGCATTGCACCCCAGAGGAGGTGGACCAGGCCGTGGAGGCCGCCCAGCGGGCCTTCCCTGCCTGGGCGGACACCCCCGTGGGCACCCGCGTGCAGGTGCTCTTCCGCATGAAGGCCCTGCTGGACCGACACCTCGACGAGCTGACCCACCTCTGCGCCCAGGAGCATGGCAAGGTGTGGAACGAGGCCATGGGGGATGTCCTGAAGGTCACCGAGGTGGTGGAGTTCGCCTGCGGCATGCCCCACCTTCTCAAAGGCCCCGCACTCATGAACTGCACGCCAGGCTTCGACACGGTGCAATACCTGGAACCCCTGGGCGTCTTCGCAGGCATCACCCCCTGGAACTTCCCGGCCATGATCCCCATGGGCTGGATGGCGCCCCTCTGCATCGCCTCCGGCAACACCCTGGTGCTGAAGGTGGCCGACTGGACCCCCCAGACCTCCATGCGGATCATGGACCTCTGGATGGAGGCGGGCCTGCCCAAGGGCGTGCTGAACCTCCTCACCTGCGGCAGGTCGGAGTCCGAGCGCCTGGTGCAGCACCCCCTCGTGAAGGGCGTCTCCTTCGTGGGCTCCACCGCCGTGGGCAGCCATGTCTATGCGACAGCCGCCGCCGCGGGCAAGCGCGTGCAGGCGCTCACCGAGGCCAAGAACCACGCCCTGGTGCTCCAGGATGCCGCCCTGGAGCGCGCGGCGCGGGGCATCATCAACGCCGCCTGCGGCTGCGCCGGGGAGCGCTGCATGGCCCTGCCCGTGGTGGTGGCGGAAGAACCCATCGCAGACGAACTGGTGGCCCTGCTGAAGCGCTTCATGTCCGAGCTGAAGCTGGGCCCGGCCTACGACAAGGCCTCCCAGCTCGGCCCGCTGGTGAACGAAACGCGCCGCCAGGCCGTCGCCGCCTGGATCCGGAAGGGTGTGGAGGAAGGCGCGCAGCTCGTGCTGGACGGCCGTGGCGCCGTGGTGCCGGGCTATGAGAACGGCTTCTACCTGGGGCCGACCCTCTTCGACCATGTGAAGCCCGGCATGAGCGTGGGCGAGCGGGAGATCTTCGGCCCCGTGCTCTGCGTGAAGCGCGTGAAGGACTTCGAGGAGGGCCTCGCACTGATGAACGCCAGCGAGGTCGCCAACGGCAGCGTGATCTACACCCAGAGTGGCCACCATGCCCGTGAGTTCGCGCGGCGCACCCACGGCGGCATGGTGGGCGTCAACGTGGGCATTCCCGTGCCCCTGGGCATCTTCGGCTTCACGGGTCACAAGCGGTCCTTCTTCGGCGACCTGCACGCCATGGGCACGGACGGAGTGCGGTTCTACACGGAGCAGAAGAGCATCACCACCCACTGGTTCACCGATCAGG
>CAYZND010000068.1:0-12683 GCA_964479495.1 uncultured Mesoterricola sp. | reverse complement strand
AGATCTAGTACGGTCTCGTGGGCTCGGAGATGTGTATAAGAGACAGACCCGAGCCCAATCCTGGTTTCGGTAGTACTTCAGGTACGTGTCCACGTTGGCTTTGGTGATGGCTCCGAATAATCCGATCCGTTTCTCCGAGGCCAAGGTTCGAACAAAGTCCACCCCATGCTCATAGTCGTAGATGAGCACGAGGGCGAAGCCACCGGTCATGAAATGGCCCCCGACCGTCGTGACCCACTCGCCGTTTTTCACGCCCGCCAGGCCTTCAGGAGACCAGTTCAGACCTCCCACCAGGATGTCTTCTCCGGGCATGCGCCCCGCGTCCTTGATGGCTCGGATGGCTCCCTGGGCCTCCAGATCATTGGCACACCAAACCAGGTTCGTGAGCGGATAACGGCGCAGAAGTCCCTCGGTCGCCTCGTAGGCCTTCCGTTCCTCCCATTCTCCATACACGATCTGTAGCAGTTTCGCGTCCTGGTTCGCGGCCAGTGTCTGCATCAGGCCCTGCTCGCGTTCAATGGAGGCCGGTGTGCCACGACTTCCGGAAATCGCCACGACGTTGATGTTCGGAAACTTCCGTGTTCTTGCCTCTTCGACCAAGGCATCAGCGATCTCTCTTCCGGCGAATGTATTATCCGGCACAAGGGTGCCCACCCATTTTTTAAAACGGTTTCTCGGACCTCCGTACACAGCTTTCTGCTCGTTGGTGAGATCGTTGAGGATCAGGAACGTCTTGATCTCAGCGATTTCTGCAGCCTCGATCATCATGGGTGCGACCTGTTTCTCGTTCACCACGATCAGATAGTCTGGCCTGCGCGTGCGCTGGGCGACTTGTTTGGCCAGCTTGATCTGCAAGATGTGGTCACGCTCAGCCCACAACACCTCAAGGTCCATGCCCAGGTCCGTGGCGGCAGCCCGCATGAAGGCAGTCTGCTGCTGCCAATAGAACTCCTCCTGCTTTCCAGGATTGATGAAGACAACGGAGAGCCTCCCGGAATCCAGCGCGCTCGCGGAAACGAGCTGACCAAGGCACGCCAGCAACAGGACTATTCGAACCCAGAAACACCCCAAAGGTCGCATTGTTCATCCATCCAGGAAGGCCCACCCACGCCCTGGCACGTGTTCATCGGTTCTTCGGCTCATCCACTTGATATGTGGCGATGCCTTGGTCCGGAAATTCTTGACCCGTGAAAGAAGGTTGGGATCCTGGTTCAAAGACCCCTATCGTTGCCAATCTGACCCTGTTCAAGGTCCCCAACTCACCCTGAAGACCCCCTTAGATTCCCACGCCATCCAGCGTTTCCCCCTTTATTTTTCCTACCCACACCCACGCCGCTTTATTTTTCCTACCCACCCGCGACTCCAAGCTTTGCATTGCAATAAAAAGCGGAGGGAAGCGGCACACGCTTCGTTCTGTAAATGCTATATCCTGCTCGCGGATGAACTACTTGATGCCGTGTTTCGATAGAATCTTCGCATATTTGCCCGATTTCCTGATGGCCTTGAGGCTGTCATTGAATTTTTTGGTCAGCGCCTCGGCGTCATTGTATTTCTTGGAAACCATCAGATACAGACTACTGGAATTCAGGGGTTTCGGTAGAACCAGGAAATTCTTCTGCTTATCCGGGAATAGGGTCTTGATCAAGGCTCTCCCCACCAGTTCATCCGTGGGAACCAGATCAACCCGGCCCGCCTCCAATTTTTTGAAATTCTGTTCATCGGTGGGGACGTAATCCACATTCAATCCAGCGGCTTTGAAATCCTTCTCATACCAATACCCAAGAACGCCGCCAATTTTAACGGACTTCAAATCATCATATGTTTTCCAGTCCGCAAATTTAACGGAATTATTTGGCTTATAGTAGAAGAACTTTCCATTGCTGACCATCACTTCATCGGAAAAGTCAAAGAACTGTTTTCTTTCATCGGTGATGACGTACGGGAATGCCGCGTAGGCTGTCCCGTCGGCCACAGCCGCCTCCACCCTTTTCCAGGGGTAGAACTGCACTTCGTATTCCACTTTCATCTCATCGAAGACGGCCGTGACCAGTTCCGTGAAGGCGCCCTTGCCGGCCACTTTTTCATTGGTGTAGGGATCCCAATCGCCCGTCACCAGAACCACTTTTCCCGCATGAAGAAATAATGCCGCCGGCAGCATCATGGCGCAGAAGGCCAAGCGGATATTGGCACCCCTATTCCACCAAATTGAAGCTTGCGGCAGGAAGTTTCTTAAGTGATTCATAGCGACTCCTTTTTGTGAAAAGCGACATTCATGTCGCCGATGTGTAACTCGAGGAGTTATCCCCCCTTCGCTCTGATCGGCTTCCCGTAGGAGCACTTTAATGTCCACATCCCGGAGTCGCGGCTGAGCGCAAGTGGATCCCCGCTTCGCGGGGAGTTCTTCCTTCATCACCCACACCTCCGTAGATTGGATCCGGTAGCGGAACGTTTACGGAGCTCACGATGAAACGCCTCCTGATCGAGCCCCTCCTTTGGCTGGCCCTGGGCAGTGCCTTGACTTTCGGCATGAACCACTTCGGCTTCCAACCCTTGGATGACCACCCCAGCACCAATTGGTTCCTGGTTGGCCTGGGTCTCCTTATCATCGGTGGATTCCGCTGCAGCCCATCCGACACGGGCCGTTCCTTCGCCAACTTGTATGCATCCACAAGCCGGCAGCGTCTCGGAGGAATCCAGGAAGAGGACCAGCGCCTCGCGAGAGCGCTTCCCGGGGGGCTGCTCATGATGGCCAGTGGTGCCATTCTTCTTGGTGTGGCGGCTCTGTTCCTGTAGAACCGCCAGGTCCTGAATTGGCTCACTCCTTGGCCGGGTCCGTGACGGCCGGCGCCTTGTAGTAGCTGGGCTCCGGGAGCCTCATCCAGTGGAACCGTTCCTGGATCCTCGTCACCACGAGGTCGGCGAAGGCCTTGGCCTCCTCCTCGCGGATGCGGGCCTCGTCGTAGCGATCGCCGGGCCCCAGGGGCGCCATGCGCTCGATGACCTCCCGCCCACCCACGGTGAACTCCAGCAGGGGATAACGGCATCCCGGCTGTTCGAGCTTCACGACCGCACTCACCCGCACGGGCCAGTAGCCCAGGCGGGACTGGTCGTAGTGCTGGGCATCCGCGGCCATGGAGCCCGTCCAGAGGCCCCAGAAGAGACCATCGAAGAAAGCGTCCCGGTTGCCGGCCATGGCGCTCAGCGTGCCCACGGCGATGCCCGTGGCGGTGCCGATGGCGGCAGGCGAGGGATCGCTGTGGGGGTGGATCTGGGTGATGTCCACCTTCAGCGCGGCGACTTGGCTGGGCGCGGCCTCGCCCTCGGGCACCACCATGGCGCAGGTGGCCAGCCGGGCCCGGAGTGCCGCAGCATATTCGCCCTTCACGGCCTCCCGGTTCCGGACTCCGGGGAACACCTCGAAACCCACCACGATGGGCAGCGGCCGCTTCGCGAAGGCGTCCACTTCCGGCCGGCGGCAGGCCACCAGGAGCAGGAGCGGAGCGAGGGTCAGAAGCAGGGCACGGGCCAGAAGCGAAACACGGGCGAAGAACTGGCGTCTCATGGCTTCACCTCGGGAAGCGTACCCAAGCATGGGGTATTGCCGTCCTGTCCGCGAGGGGACTTCAGCCTTTGTGGGGCCGGAGCATGCACCAGCCGAGGAGGATGGCGCCGCAGACGATGAAGCTGTCGGCCAGGTTGAAGGCCCAGTAGTGCCAGCCCCCGAATACGAAGTCCAGGAAGTCCACCACGGCGCCGCGGATGACCCGGTCGTAGCCGTTGCCCAGCGCCCCGCCGATGATGAGCCCCAGGGCGATGCGCTGCAGGGTGGAGACGCGCTCTTTGAGGAACTCGTAGCCGAAGAAACCCAGGGCGAGCAGCCCCACGACGGCGAAGAAGGGGATGCGGAAAGCCGCCGGCGCCTCGGCCAGGAAGCCGAACACCGCGCCTGGATTCATGCCCAGGGTGAGGTTGAAGAAACCCGGGATGATGGGCTTCACCTCTCCCACCTGGAAGCGGGAGAGGATCCACAGTTTGCTCAGGTAATCCAGCGCGAGGGCCGCAGCGGGCAGCAACAACCAGGGGCTGCGCTGCCCGATGCCCCGGAGGCTCATGCTCATGCCTCCACTCCGGCCTTCACCACGTCCCAGCAGCGACCGCAGAGGGCGGCGTCCTCACCCTCACCCGCACCGCCGCGGTGGTTCCAGCAGCGGGGGCACTTGGTGCCCGCGTGGGCCTCGACACCTAGATCGAAGCCTTCCGCCGCAAGGGGCGATCCGCCGTTGTGCTGGATGGTGACACCGGAGACCACGAGCAGGTCCTCCAGGGACTCGCCCAGGGATTCCAGCAGGGGCTTCAGCTCGGGGTTCAGCGAAATGCTCACCAGGGTGTCCAGGCTGGTGCCGATCTCCTTGGCGGCGCGCATGGGCTCCAGCAAGCGGTTCAGGGCATCCTTGATGTTCCAGAGGGTGGTCCAGGAGGCTTCCTCGGCCACGCCACCGCCCACGGGGAACCGCTGCTCGAAGACATGGCCCTCAGCGCCGGGGATGTTCTCCCAGATCTCGTCGGCGGTGAAGCTGAGGATGGGCGCCATGAGGGCGGCCAGGCCCGTGGCCAGGCGATGGCAGACCGTGCGGCAGGAGCGACGGCGCGCGCTCTCGAGGCCATCGCAATAGAGACGATCCTTGATGATCTCGAAATAGCGGCCCGAGAGCTCCAGCTGGCAGAAGGAGAGCAGCGCCTGGGCGGCCTTGAGGTAGTCGTAGGCCAGGTAGGCCTCACGCACATCCTTGGCCAGGTTCAGGAAGGCGTTCCACACCCACCGGTCCAGGGGCGACCACTGGGTCTCGGGCAGGGCGTCCTTGGCGGGGTTGAAGTCCGCCAGGGCGCCCAGCAGGAAGCGCAGGGTGTTGCGGATCTTCCGGTAGGCATCGGCGTTGCGCTCCAGGATGTCCTTGGAGATGCGCACGTCCTCGCTGAAATCCACGTTGGCGACCCAGAGCCGCAGGATGTCCGCCCCGTAGATCTTCATCATCTCGTCGGGGCTGATGACGTTCCCGACGCTCTTGCTCATGGCCTGGCCCTTGCCATCCAGCACGAAGCCGTGGGTCACGACCGTGTCGTAGGGTTTCTTGCCGGTGGCGGCCAGGTTGAAGAGCAGGGAGCTGTGGAACCAGCCCCGGTGCTGATCGGAGCCTTCCAGGTAGATGAACTTGCCGTAGTCCTCCGGGGTCAGTTCGGGGCTGGTGCCGCAGACCACCGCGGCGCTCACGCCGGAATCGATCCACACATCCAGGATGTCCGTCTCCTTCTGGAACACGTCGCTGCCGCACTTGGCGCACTTCGCCCCGGCGGGCTTCAGCTGCTCCACGGGCAGCTCCGCCCAGGCCTCGATGCCCTCCTTCTCGATGGCCGCGGCGGCCTTCTCGAAGATGTCCTGGTGCACCAGGGGCTCCCCGCACTCACTGCAGCGCAGGACGGTGATGGGCGTGCCCCAGACGCGCTGGCGGCTGATGCACCAGTCCGGGCGCCCGGCGATCATGGCGTGGATGCGGTTGCGGCCCTGGGCCGGCACCCACTGGGTGGCATCGACTCCGTCGAGGCCCAGCTCGCGCAGGCTCTTGCCGGAGTGGAAGAGCTCGTCGTCCATGGTGATGAACCACTGCTCCGTGGCGCGGAAGAGGATGGGCGTCTTGGTGCGCCAGCAGTGCGGATAGCTGTGGGTGAGCTTCTCCTCGTGGAGCAGGGCCCCGACGCTGCGGAGACGGTCCACCACGAGCGGATTCGTGTCGAAGATGTTCTTGCCTTCCAGCTCGGGATCATTGACGGCGGGCACGAAGCGGCCATCGGGCCCCACAAGCTGGAGCAGGCCCAGATGGTGGGCCAGGTTGAAGTCGTCCACGCCGTGGTCCGGCGCCGTGTGCACGAGGCCGGTGCCCGTGTCGGCGGTGACGTAGTCCGCCAGGAGCACGGGGCTCTCGCGGTCGATCCAGGCATGGGTGTACTTCAGTGTCTGGAACTCGATGCCCTTGCGGATCTCCTTGATGTGCAGCTCCACGCCCAGCTTCTTCTGGAAGTCCTCCAGCAGCGGCACCACCACGACGTAGTAGCGGTCGGCCGCCTTCACCACCGCGTACTCCATGTCGGGGTGCATGGCGATGGCGAGGTTGCTCGGCAAGGTCCAGGGCGTGGTGGTCCAGATGGGGAGGAAGAAGGGGACGGGCAGCTCCAGTCGCCGCGCATCCTCGTCCTTCACGGGGAAGGCCACGGTGATGGCGGAACTGGTCTTGTCGGCGTACTCCACCTCGGCCTCGGCCAGGGCGGTGCGGGCGCCATAGCTCCAGTGCACCACCTTCAGCTTGCGGGTCACGGCGCCGCTCTCGAAGAGCTTGGCCAGCGAACGGACCACGCCGGCCTCGAAGCTGGGGTCCATGGTGATGTACGGCTGGTCCCAGGCGCCCAGCACCCCCAGGCGCTGGAAGCCCGTGCGCTGGGCGTCGATCCACTTCTGGGCATAGGCCCGGCACTTGGCCAGGAACTCGGCGCGGGGCATCTCCCGGCGCTTGGGCCCCAGGTCCTTCTCCACCGCATGCTCCACCGGCAGGCCATGGCAGTCCCAGCCCGGCACATAGGGCGACTCATAGCCGTCCATCCACAGCGTCTTGACGACGATGTCCTTCAGGATCTTGTTCAGGGCGTGGCCCATGTGGATGGCCCCGTTGGCGTAGGGCGGCCCGTCGTGCAGGATCCGGCGCCCCTTGCCCTTCCCGGCGGCGTTGTCCGCCCGGCGCTTGGCCTCGATCCGCTCGTACACGCCATCGGCCTTCCAGCGCTCTACCCGCTTCGGTTCCCGCTGCGGCAGGTCCGCCTTCATGGGGAAGTCGGTGCGGGGAAGGAAAACGGGATACTTCTTCTTCACGTCGCTCATGGCGCCCTCGTGCGTCAAAGGGCGCACCCGAGCGCCCTGATTGGGTTGAATGATCATTTGATCGTGAAAGGGCGCAAATTACCAGGGCGAGATCACGCGCGAGTCAAGGATCGACTGCATCCGCGACAACACGGAACCCAAGGTCGTCGGAAGCTCCTGCGGCCGGCCAACGCAATACGGGGGTCAACTTTTCATCATCATCGCGGTGACACCATCCACCACCTCGAATGACCTTCTGCGTGCCCCACGTTGGCCCTGATGGATCCGTCACGGGATCGCCTGTGTAGCGCGCATACCAGTCCTGGCACCACTCGCTGACATTACCCAGCATGTCATAGAGCCCCAAGGCATTCGGTTGTCTCCCTGCCACAGGGTGGGGATGGAAGCCGCTATTCTCGGCCACCCAAGCGATGGTGTAGGTGGATCCATAGGCCTCTTCCTGAGAGGTTCCAGCACGGCAGGCGTGCTCCCACTCGGCCTCAGTGGGCAGCCGATAATTCCTTCCCGGATCTCTTTCATTCAGCCAAACAAGGAAGGCCTGGGCGTCGTTCCAACTCACGCCCACGACAGGCCCATCGTCTCCCTGGTCAAAGTAGGGGTTTCGCCAGTTTGCGTCAGCGCGCTTTCCCCAGCGGTCAACTAGATAGCCCTGGTTCGCCGAAGGTGCCTGTCGGCCTTTGGAAATGCGGATCCCATCCCCGTTTTCCCCCTCGGTCCGGTAGTTGGTGGCCTCGACGAAGGTTCTGAATTGCCTCAAGGTGACCTCAGTTGTCTGCATAAGGAAAGGCCGCGAGATTGTCACAGAATGGGCAGGAACAGGCCGAAACTTGTCAGATACCGATTTGGAAAGGGAACGTGTACTCCCCATGGTGAATGTCCCTGCGGGGATTTTCACGAACTCCATGCCCACCGGATTACGAAACATATGGCCTGTCATGATCTGAAATGGCTTGAATGCTTTTCGCCATACCAGACTCGCCTGAAGGCGCCGTTCATGGCTGGACAGGACCCAAGCCAATCCGCCAGCGAGAACCGTTAGCAGGGCCACTGCAGCGATCCGGCCCCAGTGCCTGTTCCGTGTGCGGTGCACCTTGAAGGCAGGCAGCGAGACCTTCGGCGTGCGCGCTTCCAGCGCCTCCAGAATCTGGTCCGCACTCTGCCAACGGGCCTCCGGCTCCTTCGCCAGGCACTTCAGGACCAGCTCCACCCAGCGCAGGTCCAGGTCCGGCAGTTCCCGTCTGGGGTCCGGCGGGGGCTCGGTGAGGCGCGCCGTGGCGAGGGAAAGCAGGTTTGAGCCGCTGAAGGCGGGTTTGCCCGTGAGCATCTCGTAGACCACGAGCCCCAGCGCGTAGAGGTCGGAAAGTGGCGTCGCCGGCTTGCCCTCCACCTGCTCCGGGGCCATGTAGGCGGGCGTTCCCGCCAGGAAGCCCGTGGTCCCCGAGACAGTTGTTCCCATGCCCGAAGCGCCGAAGCCATGGGCCAGGCCGAAATCGGTCACGACGGTGCGGAGCTCACCGGGATCGCCGCTACCGGACACGACCATCACGTTGTTGGGCTTGAAGTCCCGGTGCGCAATCCCGGCCCGGTGGGCCGCGGAGAGCGCCTGAAGCATCTGCCGCACGATGGGCAGGGCCTCCTGCGGGATCAGCGGGCCCTTCCGGTGCATGTAATCCGAGAGCGGAATCCCTTCCAGCAGCTCCATGGTCAGGAAGGCGATGTCCACACCCTGCTCCAGGTGGTGGAACACGTCGTAGATGCGGGAGACGTTGGGGTGGGTCACCTTCCGGGCCAGGCTCACTTCCTTGATGAACCGCTTCAGGGCTGCCGGATCCTGGGAGATCTCCGGAAGCAGGGTCTTCAGGGCGATCCGCTCCTTCAGCTCCAGATCCTCCGCCTCGTAGACCGATCCCATGCCCCCCTGGGCGATGAAGCGCAGGATCCGGAACCGCCCGAACAGCACCTGCCCTTCGGCGAAGGAGGAGACCTTCCGTGCAGGAACAGGACCAGCAGGCATGGGCGTGGTGCGGAAGTCCCCCGGGGAGCGCAGGGGCTCCGTGGCCTCCACCTGCAGATTCGGATCTCTCTCCTGGGACATGGCCGCTCCTCCTTTCCAGCATCGGAGGTCCCTGTCCTGAATTTTTTATGATTGTTGCGTCGCACCAAGGTTGGCGCCCGTCCAACCGGCTGTCAAGCCTTGCCCAGGACCACTCCATGTCGATAAACCCTTTGCGGGAATGGCCTGCTGCGCGAGGCTGTTGGCATGGACTGGTTCGCCCGGGATTTCGACCACCCGCTCTACTTCGAGATCTACCGGAACAAGGAGCAGGAGGCCTACCAGGAGGGTCCGGCCCTGGCGGCGCTGCTGGGCGTGCCGGAGGGCAGCCTCGTGCTGGATCTGCCCTGCGGCTGGGGGCGGCTGCGCCCCTGGCTGGAGCGGAGAGGACACTGGGTGGTGGGCGGCGACCTGAGCCGCCTGAGCCTCCAGCGCCAGCAGCGCGAGTTTCCGGGAACTTCGGTGCGTCTGGATTTCCGGGCCCTGCCCTTCCGCGATGCCTGCGCCGATGGGATCCTCTGCGCCTACACGAGCTGGGGCTACTTCGCCGCGGACGAGGAGAACCTGCGCCAGCTGCAGGAGTTCGCCCGGGTGCTGCGCCCGGAGGGCGCGCTGCTGCTTGATCTGGCGGGTCGCCGCGTGGTCGAACAGAACGTGGCCGAAGCGCCAAAAGGCTGGTACCGGGCCGAAGAGGGCTACCGGGAGCGGGTCCGCTGGTCGCCGGACGGCCGACGCATTCTGGCGGAGCGGCTCCTGGAGGGTGAGCGCTTCCGGCACGACATCTGGATCCCCGAGGATGCGGACGTGCGCCGCTTCCTGGAGGCCGCGGGCTTTGTCCTCGACAGGGCCTATGGCGGGCTCAATGGCTGTCCCTGGTCGGACGGAGCGGAGCGCTGGATCTACCGCGCCCTCAGACGGTGAGGCCCTGCGTGGCGAGGAGATAGAGCGCGAATGCAACTCCCGTGGCCGAAAGTGCAGGACCGAAGCCCCAGGCATCGATGAGGACACCGCCCACCAGGGGACCCGCCATCATGCCGACGGAGTAGGCCACGTTGAGCACCGAAAAGCCCGAGGCGAAGTTCTGGCTCTGCATCCGCTCCACCTGGTCCGCCACCGCCGGGCTGCAGGGGCTCATCAGGAAGCTCGAGTTCACGCCCAGCACCACCATGGCGGCGGCCACGGCCCAGGGCCATGGCAGGAGCGCCGGCAGGGGCAGGAGCGCCGGCCCGGTCGCCAGGCCGATGCGCAGGACCTTGGTGCGCCCGATGCGATCCGAGAGCCTGCCCATCAGCGGACTGGTCAGGGTGTGCCCCAGGGCGGCGACGGTGAAGACGAGGCCGATGCCCCCGGAGCCCATCCCGAAGCGTCGGCTCAGATCCACGGGCAGGGCCGACTCCAGCAGGGTCCAGAAGCCCGCCCCCAGCACCATGGCGCCCGCGAACACGAGGATCACGCGGTTGCGCAGCAGCACAGACCAGGGGATCGGCGGCTCCTTCACGGGCTCCACCTCCTTCAGCAGGAAGACACGGGCCAGGGCATCGAGGAGCACCAGGGAGATGCCCAGGTAGAAGGGGGAGAGGGGGCCGAAGGCCTGGTCCATGATCCCCGCCAGGGGTGGGCCGACGAGGAAGCCCACGTTGGCGCCGGCAAAGGCAATCCCCATGGCCTTGCCCCGCTCCTCCCGCGGGAAATGGTCCGCGAGCAGCGCCATGCCCGGCAGCCAGGTGGCCGCTCCGGCGACACCTTGCAGGGAGCGGGCGACGACGAGCATCCAGTAGTTGCGGCTCAGGGCGAAGGCCAGCGTGGTGAACACGAGGCCGCCCAGACCCCAGAGCATGGGTGCGCGGCGCCCGCAGCGATCGGTGATGCGCGCGATGGGGAAGGTGGCCACCAGCAGCGCCACCGCATAGCTCCCGAAGAGGACGCCCACCTGGGTCTGGTTCAGGTGCAGTTCCTTCGCATAGCGCGGCAGCAGCGGCACCAGCAGGCAGTAGAGCACCGTGTCCACATGGAGGGCCAGCGTGGTCACGATCAGGGCCGCCGTGCGGTCGTTCGGGCGTCGCATGACCTCAGCATAGCCACGGCGTACGCGGCGCGGCCCCCTCTCGGGGGCCGTGGTGGACCGGTAAGCCGGATTCTGTCTGCCCCCGAAGGGGGAGGACGCCATTCCTCTGGGACCCGCATCACTGCTGGCCTCAAGCAACCTACCCGCTGGCTCGATCGGGCCGATCCGACTCCCCTTGCGGGGCACGCCAGCCTATTTGGTCTTGCTCCGTGAGGGGTTTACCATGCCCGCCCTGTTGCCAGCGCGGCGGTGGGCTCTTACCCCGCCGTTTCACCCTTGCCTGATCTTTCCAGGTGTTTCCACCCGGGAAGCCATCGGCGGTCTGCTCTCTGTTGCACTTTCCGTCGGGTCGCCCCGCCCAGGCGTTGCCTGGCTCACTGCCCTGCGGAGTCCGGACTTTCCTCTGCGTGGTGCAGCGGCGCCCTGATCCACTTCTCGAGTCTACTCGAAATGGAAGCGTTCACTTCAGAATCAGCCCGCCCAGCTGTCATAGCCGGCAGCGTTCAAGCCGTAGGCGATGCAGTCGCGGACGCCGATCTTGGTATCCGGCTCGTCGCTGGAGGACTGAGGGTCGATGGGTTCGCTCACGGCACCCCAGCCCCCTGCAACGCGGTCGCGAATACCAACCCTGGTATCCGGTGCCTCGCCCGATGCCTGAGGATCAACGGGCTCGCTCACGGCACCCCAGCCCCCCGCCAGCGTCAAGGCTGGGGTGTTGAGTTCAGGTGCCAGGCTCGGCCGGGGAGTAGCGTCGGTAGCCGCGTGGGCGAAGGCACCGGCAAGGAGAAGGGTCAGAGCCCAAAGAGTGGCTTTCATGTCTGGTGGTCCTTTCGAAAGAAAAGCGCGTGAAGACCAGGTCCCCCGGACGGACCGGCCAGTGCGGCGCAAGGTTGCTGATTCCGCGTCTCCGTTCAGGAGCTCTGGAACCTCGTTCTTCGCCGCGGCGGCAATCGCCGCGAACGTTGAATCCACGATAGGGCGCAAAGGCGCTCTGGAGAATGACCGCGCCGCAGGGAAGCCTTGCAGAGACGCAATTCCTTCAGGGGCGCGTATCTGCCCGGGCGTTGCGCTATCCTCTGGAACAATGGCACGAGAGCCCAGCACCGCTCGGGGGCAGGCATGAACGCGAACCAACCCTACCTCGTCCTGGAGACGGGCGGCGATCGACAGATCCCGCTGACGGATCCCATGACCTTCGGTCGAGCGGCTGCGAACACACTGCCTCTCGAGGATCAGGGATGCTCAAGCCGCCATGCCACCCTCCGCAAGGAAGGAACAGCCTGGGTCATCGAGGATCTGGAGAGCACCAACGGCACGTGGGTCAACGGCGAGCGCCTGACGAGGCCCCAGAGCCTGAACGATGGGGACCGGATCCAGATGGGAGCACAGATCCTGCGCATCGAGGGCTTGAAGCAAGGGGCCACTTGCTCCCGCTGTGGGTGTGACATGCCTGCGAAGGCCGCCTTCTGCCCGGGTTGCGGGCAGGCCCAACCTACCGTGGCGCCCGGCGGGACCGTCATCATGGCGCCTCCACGACCTTCCTCGAAACCACCCGTGGTACCACAGTCGAACACCACGCCGCCCCCGGTGCCTGCCCCGCAGCCTCCACCGCTGCGGCTGCCGCCACCGCCGGTCATGGC
>CAYZND010000067.1:0-12715 GCA_964479495.1 uncultured Mesoterricola sp. | reverse complement strand
CTTCTGGGCCTTCGAGGCCCAGGGGGTGGTTCCGGACATCCTGGTGATGGGCAAGCCCATGGGCAACGGCCACCCCCTGGCGGCCGTGATCACCACGCGGGAGATCGCCGAGTCCTTCGCCGCCGCCGGCATGGAGTTCTTCTCCACCTTCGGGGGCAATCCGGTCTCCTGCGCGGTGGGGCTGGCGGTGCTGGACGTGATCGAGGAGGAAGGGCTCCAGGCCCACGCCCTGGAGGTCGGCACCTGCCTGCGCGACGGCCTTCGCGGCCTCAT
Source organism: uncultured Mesoterricola sp. (assembly GCA_964479495.1). Classification (GTDB taxonomy): domain Bacteria; phylum Acidobacteriota; class Holophagae; order Holophagales; family Holophagaceae; genus UBA1801. The sequence continues at coordinate 12,442 of CAYZND010000067.1, read as the reverse complement.
GGACCGGCATCCCTTGATCGGGGATGTGCGGGGGCTGGGCCTCTTCATCGGCCTGGAGCTGGTGACGGATCGCGCGACCCTGGCCCCCGCCACCCGCCAGGCCAAGGAGCTCGTGAACGCGCTGCGCCAGCGGCGCATCCTGGTGGGCACCGATGGGCCCTTCGACAACGTCGTGAAGCTCAAGCCGCCGATGGTCGTGTCCAGGCAGGATGCCCGCATGATGATCGAGGCCGTGGATGAGATCATGAAAGGCATGACCGTCTGAGCGCGCCATGGCCATCGATTACCAGCGGTCTGGCTCAGTGGCATGGTTCCGGAATCCAAGGATCAGGAGTTCCGGTGAACCGGGAAGGAGTTGAACATGTCACGCCTGTTTCCTCTCAACGAACACACCGCGGAGCGGATCCTGCGGGTCCTGGTGGGACTCGGCATCGTGTCCCTCGCCTTGGCTGGCCCGAAGACCCCCTGGGCCTTCCTGGGGTTGATTCCCGTGCTGACCGGGCTGCTGGGGAGCTGCCCGCTCTACACCGTGCTGGGCATTCGCACCTGCCCCGTCCGCAAGTGACGGAGAAGGTTGACGTCGCGCCGGAGCTTGCCCGCTGCGGCTGGGCGGGGACGGATCCCCTCTACCGGGCCTACCATGACGAGGAGTGGGGCGTTCCTCTCCACGATGACCGGCGGCTCTTCGAGATGCTGGTCCTGGAGGGTGCCCAGGCGGGCCTGGCCTGGATCACGATCCTGCGCAAGCGGGAGACCTACCGGAGAGCCTTCGAGGGCTTCGATCCAGAGCGGGTGGCCCGCTTCGATGAGCCGAAGGTCCAAGCGCTCCTGCAGGATGCCGGCATCGTCCGCAACCGCCTCAAGATCGAGGCGGCCATCGGGAATGCCCGGGCCTTCCTGGCGGTCCAGCGGGAGTTCGGCTCCTTCGATGGCTATCTCTGGTCGCACGGGGATGGGAAGCCCAAGGTGAACCACTGGTCCTCGCTGGCGGAGGTGCCCGCCGTGACCCCCGAGGCGGAGCACCTGAGCCGCGACCTCCGGAAGCGCGGCTTCCGCTTCGTGGGACCGACCATCATCTATGCCTTCATGCAGGCCGTGGGCCTGGTGGATGACCACCTGACGAGCTGCTGGAAACGCGCGAAGGAAGGCTAGAACGCGAGCTTGCAGGCTTCGCTGGCCTCGATGAACTTCACGAGGAGGCTGATGGTCGCCTCAAGGTCCTTCTTGTGGATGATCTCGTTGGGGGAGTGGACGTAGCGGGTGGGCACGGACAGCGTGCAGACGGCGCCCTTGCCATAGCGCTGCATGGCCATGGCGTCCGTCCCCCCGAAGGGCAGGATCTCGAACTGGTGGGGAATCCGGTGCTTCTTGGCGAGGCTCTGCAGGAACTTGACCACCCCGTGGTTGGAGATGGACGAGGCATCGGCGATCTTGATGGCCGTGCCGCCACCCAGGCGGCTCACCTGCTCGTGCTCCGCCACGCCCGGTGTGTCGAAGGCGGCGGTCACGTCCAGGGCGATGCCGATGTCCGGCACGATGCCCTGGGACGCCGTGAAGGCGCCTCGAACGCCCACCTCCTCCTGGGTCGTGCCGACCACGTAGACATCCACGGGTGTGCGCTTGAGGCGCTTCATGGCCTCGAGGGCCACGAAGCAGCCCACGCGATCATCGAAGGCCTTGGCCATGCAGATGTCGCCCTGCTCGAGGAACTCCCGCTCCAGCACGATGACATCGCCAACCTCGATGAGCTTCTTCACGTCCTTTTCGGGCAGGCCGGTGTCGATGAAGAGGTCCTTGATCTCAGGTGTCTTGTTCATGTCATCGCGCTTGAGGAAAGCGGGGGAGCCCTCGACCACGCCGATGAGGGGCTGCTTGCCCAGGATCCGCACCCGCTGCGAGATGAGCACGCGGGGCACATGGCCGCCGCGGGGACTGAAGCGCAGGAAGCCGCTCTTGTCGATGTGGCTCACCACGAAGCCGATCTCATCCATGTGGGCGGCGATCATGACCTTGCGGGCCTTGGGCTTCGTGCCCTTCTTGCAGCCCACGACGTTCCCGAGGGCATCCACCTCCACCGTATCGCACGTGCGCTTGAGCTCGCGCACCATGAGGTCGATCAAGGCCTGCTCCCGCCCCGGGATGGCGGCGGTCTGGCACAGCTCTTTCAACAGTCCGGTGTTCATGGGGCCTCCACGTCATTCATCATCCCAGCGGGCGGCTGCGATGGTGGTCACAGGGTCGCGATTCCACCGAAACGAGTTGAGGTATCCTCGCAGGGAACGAGGTCCTTCATGCGCATCCTCCGCATCGCCATGCTTGCCGGACTGGCCCTGCTCACGGCTTGTGAAACCACGCCTCCCGTCACGGTCCCCCAGACACCTCCGCCCCAGACCATCCTGGTGCCCCAGGGGCCGCCTCCCAAGCCGAAGATCGCCCTCGTCCTGGGCGGGGGTGCCGCCCGGGGGTTTGCGCACATTGGTGTCATCCGAGCCCTGGAACAGGAGAAGATCCCCATCGACATGGTGGTAGGCACCAGCGTCGGCAGCCTCATCGGCGCCATCTACGCCTCGGACCTCAACAGCTTCGAACTGGAGTGGACGGCCTTCCAGCTGGAGAAGGAGGACATCTTCGACTTCGGCGTCATGAACGCGGTGACGGGCATGGGCCTTGCCAAGGGGGATCGCCTGGAGGACTGGGTCAAGAAGAATGTGAAACCCGTGAACATCGAGAACCTGAAGCTGCCCTTCGCCGCCGTTGCCACGGACCTGAACTGGGGCCACAAGGTGGTGCTCGACAAGGGCTCCGTAGCCCGGGCCATCCGCGCCAGTGCGGCCATCCCCGGCGTATTCCAGCCCGTGCAGCACCAGGGTAAGTTCCTCGTGGACGGCGGCGTGGTGGACAACATCCCCATCTCCGTGGCCAAGGCCAAAGGCGCGGATCTCGTCATCGCCGTGGACATCAGCGGCAACCTGGGAAATCCCAACATCACGAACCTGCTGGGCGTCACGCTCCAGGCCACGAACATCATGTTCGCCCTGAACGTGGAGAACGCGAAGAAGAACGCCGACGTGCTCATCACACCGGCCAACATCGGCGACGTGGGCATGCTGGACTTCACTCAGAAGAAGCGCTGCATGCAGGCGGGCATCGAGGCCACCCAGAAGGCCATCCCGAATATCCGCAAGACCATTGACGCCTGGGTGACCGCGCACACGGTCTTGATGCCGGTCCAGGTCCCTGCGCCGTGAGGCTCGATACGCCCCGCCTGTTCCTGCTCTGTCTCACCACGGAGCAGCTGCGCGGCTGCAGGGATGAGGTCCCCGCGCTCGAAGCGGAGCTGGGGCTGAACCTGGATCCGCAGATTGTCGATCCCAACGTAGCCCGGGCCATCGGTCTCAAGCTCGAGAAGATGGAACAAGGACCCGCGGTTGATTACTCCTGGCTGACCTATTGGCTCATTGTGGAGAAGGACCAGCAGCGGGGCATCGGCTTCGCCGGTTTCAAGGGTGCTCCGGACGCCGCCGGCGAGGCCGAGATCGGCTATGGCCTGGCCCCGGCCCATCGGGGGCAAGGCTTCGCCACGGAAGCGGTCGGTGCCCTCTGCCGATGGGCCTTCTCCCAGCCCTCCCTGCAGGCCATCACTGCCACCACCGTCACCAATCCGGATTCCAACCGGGTCCTGGAGAAGCTGGGTGCGGAGGTGGTCCGATGCGAGGGCGGGACCATGAATTGGAAGATCCGGCACTCTACTTAGGATGGAGGAACTCCGACCACCCTTGCCATGACCACCGCTCGGCTCGGCAACCAGGCTGTTCGGAGGCACTGATGGAATGCGCCGGGCTTTTTCTGGCAATCATGGAGCATGCGACATCTCTCCTTCTTGGGCAGGACCACCCTGTGCCTAATCTGCCTGGGCCTCTGGATTCCACTTGCCGCACAGGAGGGGTTCTGGCCCTTTGACAATCGGCTGGCCCATCGGGTCAGGCGGGCCACTGGATTCGAGCCCGACACCGCATTGCTCCAGCGGCTGCAGGGTTCCACCGTGTTGGTGGGGAGCGATCCTGACTCCGTCCGAGGTTCCGGCTCCTTCGTCGGACAGGAGGGGCTGGTGTTGACCAACCACCACATCGTGGCCCCTTTTCTAGGAAAGGCCGGCAAAGACATGCGTGTCATCGCAGGTCAAGGATTCTTGGCCCGAACGGGGAATGAAGAGCTGCCGATTCAAGGGCTAGAGGTGCTTCTTCCTATTAGCGCCAGGAACTTCACTGGTGAACTAGATAAATCCTTGGATGAACTGGAAGCCTCTGGTCAGTCACTTACCCAGGAGGTGTTCGATTCGGTTCTGCAAGGCTTTGAACAAAGCGAAGCTCGCAAGACCGGAATGCACTGCCGGTGGTCCTTTCTGGATCCACAGAAGGAATATTGGCTTCAGACCTATCGTGTCTTCAAGGATGTGCGGTTGGTCATGCTGCCGGCTCGCGAGGAGATCGCACCTGGAGGCAGCTTGGAGAGCTCATCCATCGATATGCACATGCTGGATTTCGGTTTATTGCGGGTATACGAGCGGGGTAAGCCCTATCGTCCCGTACATCATTTGAAAGCCAGCAAGAAAGGAACTCAGGATGGCTCCTGGGTCTTCATTGCTGGATTCCCAGGTAATTCCATGCGCTGGCAATCCTGGTCCTGGAGCATGTTTGAACGAGAAGAGCGAGCCCGCTTACGCGAGGCCTTGACCTGGAACATGCGCACGCTGCGGGCTTGTGCGGACACGAACCCCGGTTGCCAATCGACTTTGCTTAGCGAACTAGCGAAGGCTCGGAAAAGACATGACTCGATTCGTGCCTCACTCCGTGTCTCACAACCAGAATACGAAACGCGTCTGGCAGTCTCTCAGCGAGAGCAGGATCTGCAAGAAAAGATTCTTCGGGACGGGATGGAAAGCATTCAGGTTTCTATGAGTCAGGAACGACTGAAGGACGTATTGGAGAAGATGGGGACCCTGGCCCAAGCGCACCAGCTATTGTTCGGGCCGGAGAGCAACTTGGTGCGAGGCCCACTCCGGCGTGCCCTGATGTTGGTGCGCGCTGTGCGCGTTTCCGAGCGGAACATCGCATCCCAACCCGACGGCGCTCCCAATCCCGACTTGCAAGCGCTGATCTCGGAATGCATGGACTTGGCACCCATGGATCGAGGCGTGGAATACATACGGCTCAAGGCTGCTCTCGAAGAGGCTGAAAGCAGGCTCGGCTCAGGTCACTACGCGATCAAGGAGGCCTTCGCTGGTCAGGATGCTGAGAGCATTGCGAGGCAGGCCATCGACGGAACCGGCATGGACGATCCCATTTTCATTCAGCTGGCCGCAAGGAAAGGCTACCGGTATCTTCAGAACTGTGCGGATCCCATGGTGCGTCTGGCCATGGTCCTCGATCCCTGGCAGCGACGTGTTGGGGAAGAATGGCAGACGCTATCCTCGGAGGCCTATCGGCATCGAAAGCTCCTGGAGCAAGCCAATCGGAGATTCCTCCGTCATGACCAGTACCCGGAAGCAAACGGGACACTCCGCTTCGGTTTCGGGCGGGTCATGCCGGGAAGGGAGGACATCGGGAAAGGGACGGCGATCGTTCGGTTTAGGGATATCCCAGCCTGGAATCGACCTCGTTCTTGGCAGACGGGCAAGAGCCTGCCCGGGATGGATCTTGCTTTGCGTTTCCGAGCCACGTACGACTCGATCGGCGGATATTCAGGAGCCCCCGTGGTGAATCAGCACGGAGAGGTTGTTGGCGTGCATTTTGGTGGGAATGGGTGCCCCTATGCGTACATTCCAAGCTCAACCCGAGGCATCTGTGTCGATGTTCAAGCCATCCTGTGGCTGATTCAGGAGAGGCATCAAGCGAATGCGCTCTTCAATGAAATGACGGCTTCCCAATAACTGGATCAACTGACTATTCGGACAAGGCTTCTTCGGGTTCGAACCTTGATCCCAGTTTTCATTGAGTCTGCAGGTCATCCTGCTTCTTCGGAAGGTGACATGAAAAGGGCCCGCGCCTGGGCGCGGGCCGGGGTCGTCTGGCACTCCCTCAGTAGCGGTAGTGCTCCGGCTTGTAGGGTCCGTCCACCGACACGCCGATGTACTTGGCCTGGGTCTCCGAGAGCTTCGTTAGCTGGGCGTTCAGCTTCCGCAGCTGCAGGCGGGCAACGCGCTCGTCCAGCTGCTTGGGCAGGGTGTAGACGCCCACGGGGTACTGGCCGGAGTCGCGTTTCGTCCACAGCTCGATCTGGGCCAAGGTCTGGTTGGCGAAGCTGGAGGACATGACGTAGCTGGGGTGGCCCGTGGCGCAGCCCAGGTTCACCAGGCGGCCCTTGGCCAGCAGGATGATGCGCTTGTTGTCGGGGAAGATGACATGGTCCACCTGGGGCTTGATCTCCTCCCAGCGGTACTTCTCCAGGCTGGCCACATCGATCTCGCTGTCGAAGTGGCCGATGTTGCAGACGATGGCCTGGTCCTTCATGGCCGCCATGTGGTCGTGGTCGATGACATTGAAGTTGCCCGTGGCGGTGACGAAGATGTCCGCCTTGTCCGCCGCCCAGTCCATGGTGACCACGCGGTAGCCCTCCATGGCCGCCTGCAGGGCGCAGATGGGATCGATCTCCGTGACCCAGACCTGGGCGGAGAGCGCCTTGAGGGCCTGGCAGCAGCCCTTGCCCACGTCGCCGTAGCCGCAGACGACCGCGACCTTGCCCGCGATCATCACGTCCGTGGCGCGTTTGATGCCGTCCACCAGGGACTCGCGGCAGCCATAGAGGTTATCGAACTTGCTCTTGGTGACGCTGTCGTTCACGTTGATGGCGGGGAACTTCAACTCGCCCCGCTCGTGCATCTGGTAGAGGCGGTGCACGCCGGTGGTGGTCTCCTCCGTCACGCCCTTGATGGCGGCCAGCTGCTTGGCGTACCAGCCCGGCTGGGCGGCGATCCGCTTCCTGATCGAGGCGAAGAGCACGCGGGCCTCCTCGCTGTCGGGCTTGTCCAGGACATGGATGTCCTGCTCGGCCCGGGCGCCCAGGTGGATCAGGAGCGTGGCGTCCCCGCCGTCGTCCAGGATCATGTTGGGCGTGCCCTCCGCGAAGTCGAAGATGCGGTGGGTGAACTCCCAGTAGTCCTCCAGGCTCTCGCCCTTATAGGCGAAGACGGGCGTCTCCCCCGCGGCGATGGCGGCGGCGGCGTGGTCCTGGGTGCTGTAGATGTTGCAGGAGGCCCAGCGCACCTCGGCGCCCAGGGCCTTCAGCGTCTCGATGAGCACCGCCGTCTGGATGGTCATGTGGAGGCTGCCTGCGATGCGCGCGCCCTTGAGGGGCTGCTCCTTGGCGAACTCCTCGCGGATGGCCATGAGGCCGGGCATCTCGGTCTCGGCGATGGCGATCTCCTTGCGGCCCCATTCGGCCAGGGAGATGTCAGTGATGCGGTACTGCTCCTGGGTCACCGTGCTCATGGTGGACTCCTCAGTGGAATGGGAATGGGATCCGCGGCATCTCACCCGAATCCAAACCCCGAAGGTTTGTCAGGTGAGCGCCGTTGGATCCGTTGTGACCCGCGGGTCTGGTTCCGAGCCTGGGACACCGGGTTGGTGTCTTGCAGCGCCCCTCGGACAGACCCCAATCATAGGCAAATTCAACATGGGCGCCAATGGTCAGACGCCAAATCTTGGATGCCGGTCAGTCCTTGACGTTCAGGTGGGACCAGCAGTTGTCCGGGGAGGACTTGCAGAAGGCGCCTTCGCCTCCCAGTTGACCGAAGAGGATGAAGCGCCGCCTCCCGATGGGGTCCAAGTACTGGGAGGGGCAGTTGGGATCCCGCTGCACGTCCTGGTCCTCGTCGCCCTTGCTGTTCAGATGCCCCGGAACACCGCAGGCATGCCCCATCTCGTGCATGGCGCAGAGGGCCACCATCTGTTGGGTCAAAGCTTCTCTTGCGGCCTTGTCCTGGGTGTCCAAGCGCCGCCTGATCTCGGTGAAGGGAATCCCGAGCCCCTGCAACAGCTTGGCCTCCGCCTGTTCCTCGGGAGTGACCGGATCCGTCACCGCCGTGCGCATGAGGGTGGAGATCCGCACGATCATGGCCCGGATGCGGTCGGGGAAGATCCTGCACGCCTCGGTGGTGCGGGGAGTGATCCCGATCGTATAGGCGTACTGCTTGGGCTCGTCCTTGATCACCACATTGCCTTCGTCGTTGGCGGCCTCCTCCGTGGTTCCGGGCTTCAGCTCAAGGTGGACGGCGTATTTCCCATTCCCCTCGGCGGTGCGGGTGTTGAAGTCCACCTTGCCGCCCCGAGTCATCTCTTCTGTGACCTTATAAGTGTGGATACCGGTTGCCTTGCGCCATCGTTCCAGGTCGAACGCGCCGCTTGGGTCGATGACGAAGTGGATCTTCTCCCTGGCCTTGAGCCGGGTCCAGTCCTGGTCCACCGTGCGCACACCCCGGTACTTGGCGAAAAGCGGGAGCCCGTCGCCCTTGGCGGTCTGGCCTTCCACCTCGGCCTCATCCCAGGTCTCGGGATAGTCCGTCACCCCCTCCTGCTTCTCCCAGGCATCCGCGATATGGTTGTCGTTGGCGTCGTAGGGGACATTCAGGCTCTCTGCTCCCGATGCCTTGGCATTCCGCCACTTGCCATCGAGGAGGACTTCGCACTGGAGCTTGCCATAGGCGCCGTAGTCCTTCGCCTTGAGGTCCAGGTTCACGGAATCCGGTGGATTGTCCTTCGGCAGGATCCGGAGGGCAATGTATTTGAGGGCGTCCCGGGCTCCTTCCTTCTGGACGTCCCACTGTCCCTGCTTCTCGATCACCAGGTCTTCGTCCTCGCCCGTCTCCAGGCTGTTCATGTAGATCCCCGGTTCCCGGGAGATGCCGCTGAGCGTGACCCGCACGCGCTCGGCCTTCCCCTTCCATTTGACCTCGACACGGGTCGTGGTGTCGGGCTTGGGCATCCACTCATGATCCATCAGGTCGAAGGTGGCCTCGCCTTCCGGGGTCTGCTCCCAGGGCGCTACCTTCCAGGTGAAGGTCATGGGGTTCAGGTCAGGGCGCTCACGGGGCACACTTGATGTGCCCTCCGGGCTCGTGCCGCCGAACGTCATCCCCGAGGCTTGCCCCTCGCAATCAAACACGCCCGAAGCGAAGTAGAAGGGACTCTCGCTCTCCATGCGTCCGCCTTGGCTGTTGGTGGCCTTGATGGTTCCGGGCGTGCTCATGAAGCCGGCCACCACCTTGCACGACCCATCGCCGGGCTCGATGTCCAAGCGCCCGTCGCCCTCCCGGCCCCTTCCTTCGAGGCTGATCTCCATCTTGCTCCAGCTCTCCTTGCCGCTCTTGGGCTTGACCAGGGTGAAGTCGACGATGCGGACGCTGACGTGTCCCTCGGGGTTCGATCCCTTCTCCACCTGCCAGCGGTAGCGTTTGCTGGAGTGATTCTTCGCCTGGACCATGCGGAAGTCCGCCTGGGCCCAGATCTCGGCATCGTAGGTGCGCGTGGTGGTGACGTCCCCCTCCACCTTCACTTCCCGGGTGTGCTTGGTGAATGTCCAGGTGCCCGTGAGCCGCCAGGTCTTCACAAGGTAGTACGAGGTCCGATCGGTCTGGGCGGGAAGCGCAAGCGCGCACAGGGCCATGGAGAAGCCGATGAGGAACCGGAGGAGTCGCATGGCAGGACCTTGTGGGAAGCGGCTCCAGGTTCAGCCGCCCCCCCAGGGGTTGTCAATGGCGATCCCCTTCGATCAGAGGCTGATGTTCCTCACGTAATGGCACGTGTAGCCCCCAGGGTTCTTCTGCAGGTAGTCCTGGTGGTAGTCCTCGGCCTTCCACCAGGCTCCGGCGGGCACGATCTCGGTGACGACGGGCTTCTTCCATGCGGTGCTGGCCAGAGCTTTCACCTTCTCGGCCACCCGCTTCTGGTCCTCGCTATGGTAGAAGATGGCGCTGCGGTAGGACGAGCCCAGGTCGTTGCCCTGGCGGTTGAGGGTCGTGGGATCGTGCATCCTGAAGAAGAACCGGAGCAGGGCCTCGAAGCTGGTCTTCGCCGGGTCGAACCGGATCAGCACCGCTTCCGCGTGACCTTCATGATCCTGGTAGGTTGCGTTGGCCACCTTGCCTCCGGTGTAGCCCACCTCCGTGGAAATCACTCCGGGCTGCTGGCGGATCAGCTCCTCCATGCCCCAGAAGCAGCCTCCGGCCAGGGTGGCTTCCTCGACCTTCTGGCCCGGCGAGGCGGCCAGGCCGAAGAGGGCCAGAAACTGGCCATAGCCTTCCTTTTCCAGGTCGGCCTTCGGGATGAAGCGGAGGGATGCGGAGTTGATGCAGTAGCGCAGGCCGCCCTTCTCTGCAGGCCCATCTTCGAAGACGTGACCCAGGTGGGAATCGGAATTCCTGGACCGAACCTCCGTGCGGACCATGCCGTACGAGGTGTCCCGCTTCTCCAGGATCGCCTCTTCCGACAGGGGTTTGGTGAAGCTGGGCCAGCCGCAGCCCGAGTCGTACTTGTCCTTGGAGGAGAACAGGGGCTTGCCGGTCACCACATCCACGTAGAGCCCCTCCTCGTGGTTATTCCAGTACTCGTTCTGGAAGGCGGGCTCGGTGGCGTTCTCCTGGGTGACGCGGTATTGCATGGGGGTCAGCCGCTGTTTCAGCTGGGCTGGGTCGGGGCGGGGGGAATCGTTCATCGATACCTCGGTCATGGGAGGGGTTTGGCTCAGGTTGCTGGCGTAGGCCAATCCGAGGCCGGCCAGGGCCAGCAAGAGAAGGGACCAACCCCAGCTCTTGGATGCACGCATGGGTGCCTCCTTTCAACTCCTTTGGGTGTAGTGGAAGCCCGCGGTGTGACCGGGGGGGGCCGTGCATTGTTCTGCCGGGGCCCCCTTCGCGCTCCCAGGGTTAGGCAGGGCTCCTCCGGGAGTAGATGGATCCAAATTTAATTCGGTGGATTTCGAGATTCTTGAAGAAAAGAATACTTCTTAAGCAAATCGCGAATGTGATTTGGCTGGTGAAATGCCTGACCAACCAAGGTTCATCCCAACCGCCATCCCGGCCGTGCAAGGAGTCCACCGATGACGCAGCGCCCCATGATCACCATGGACGGCAACGAGGCGGCCGCCTCCGTCGCCCATCGCATCAACGAAGTGATCGCCATCTACCCCATCACGCCCTCGTCCAACATGGGCGAGTGGTCGGATGAGTGGTCCAGCCAGGGCAAGAAGAACATCTGGCACACGGTGCCCCTCGTCTCCGAGATGCAGTCCGAGGGCGGCGCCGCGGGCGCGGTGCACGGCTCCCTGCAGGCGGGCGCCCTGACCACGACCTTCACGGCCTCCCAGGGACTGCTGCTCATGATCCCCAACATGTGCAAGATCGCGGGCGAGCTGACCGCGTTCACCATGCATGTCTCGGCCCGGGCCACGGGCCACAACGGCATCTCCATCTTCGGCGACCACTCCGATGTCATGGCCTGCCGCCAGACGGGCTTCGCCATGGCGGCTTCCTGCTCCGTGCAGGAGGCCCACGACTTCGCCCTCATCGCCCAGGCTTCCAGCCTCCGCGCCCGGGTGCCCTTCCTGCACTTCTTCGACGGCTTCCGCACCAGCCATGAGGTCTCCAAGATCGAGTATCTGGTGGACGATGACCTCCGCGCCATGATCGACGACGAGCTCGTGGCCGCCCACCGGGCCCGCTCGCTGCGTCCCGAGGCTCCCGTGGTGCGCGGCACCACGCAGAATCCCGATGCCTTCTTCCAGACCCGCGAGGCCTGCACGCCCTTCTACCTGGCCTGCCCCGGCATCGTGCAGGAGGAGATGGACAAGTTCAATAAGCTGACGGGCCGCGCCTACAAACTCTTTGATTACGTCGGCGCCCCCGATGCCGAGCGCGTCATCGTGCTGATGGGCTCCGGTGCCGAGACCGCCCACGAATACGTCGAGTGGGCCGTGGCCAAGGGCGAGAAGATCGGCATGATCAAGGTCCGGCTCTTCAGGCCCTTCTCGGCCCAGCACCTGCTGGCGGCGCTGCCCAAGACCACGAAGACCCTCTGCGTGCTGGACCGCTACAAGGAGCCGGGCGCCTCGGCGGATCCGCTCTGCCTTGACGTCGTCATGGCCCTGCAGGAGAGCGAGCTCAAGCCCCGTGTGATCCCTGGCCGCTACGGCCTGGCGGGCAAGGAGTTCACCCCGGCCTCGGTGAAGGCCATCTTCGACGAGATCGCCAAGCCCAGCCCCAAGACCCGCTTCACGGTGGGCATCCTCGACGACGTGACGAACAATTCGCTGACGGTGGATGCCGAGTTCGACATCGAGTCCGATGAGGTCAAGCGTGCCATGTTCTTCGGCCTGGGAGCCGATGGCACCGTGGGTGCCAACAAGAACTCCATCAAGATCATCGCCGAGGAGGCGGGCTTCTTCGGCCAGG